>CAYYGB010000057.1:0-6678 GCA_964471285.1 uncultured Candidatus Thioglobus sp. | reverse complement strand
TTCTCTCCTTTGATAATTGCAAATACTACTATTCGCAATTAGAAATAAACCCTTCATGGGCAACTTGTTAGCAACAATGCTTGATTACAACACTCTACGCCGTTGTAGAATAATGCAGTTATTATAATTTTTTTTGCTAAAAAAGCAAATGAACGCTATTTTTTAATGAGATCTTGACGCTTCTCTTTGGTGCTTTTAAGTGACTGATCTTCGCGCCAAGCATCGATATTTGCCTGATGTCCACTGAGCAAAACTTCTGGCACTTGCTGGCCGTCAATAATTTCTGGACGAGTATAGTGCGGATAATCAAGCAAGCCATTTGAAAATGAATCATTAAGGGATTCTGCATTGCCCAAAACGCCGGGCACATGCCTGCTAACACTGTCAATCAAAACCATAGCGGCCAACTCGCCCCCACTAATGACATAATCACCAATGGACACTTCTAAGTCTACGTCATGCTCAATCACGCGTTCGTCAACACCCTCATAGCGCCCACATAATAGTGTGACCGATTCAAGTTTGGAGATTTCAATGGCTAATTGATGGGTTAGTTTTTGACCTTGAGGTGACAAGTAAATAACTTTAGAATTTGGATTTTTTTGTTTTATTTGCTCAATGCAGCTACGAATGGGCTTAACCTGCATCACCATACCAGCGCCGCCACCATAAGACTTATCATCAACATTACGATACTTATTGTCAGAATAATCTCTGAGTTGCCAGGTGTGAATCTCAAGCAATGATTTTTTAATGCCTCGAGCGACAACACCTTCGTCTTTAATCGCACAAAACATGTCAGGGAACAAGGTGATGACGTCAAAACGCATCATATCAAACTAAAATATTTTTAAGAATATGGTAATAAATTTCACTTAAATCGTCTAAATCTTTGGCTGAAACGCACTCGTTTACTTGATGAATCGTGGCATTAATAGGGCCTAACTCCACAACTTGGGCATTTAAAATCGGTGCTATAAAACGCCCATCTGAAGTGCCGCCTGAAGTCGAGAGTTGAGTATCAACACCTGTGACTTGTTTAATAGCGTCAACACAGCTGGCCACCAAATCACCTTTAGGTGTTAAGAATGGATAGCCCGAATGGTTCCAATCAATTTCATATTCAAGGTTGTGCTTATCTAGAATATCGCACACTCTTTTTTGTAAGCCTTCGTGAGTTGATTCGGTCGAATAACGAAAATTAAACACCACTTCAATAGTGCCAGGAATGACATTAGTCACCCCAGTGCCAGAGTGAATGTTTGATACTTGAAAACTGGTTGCAGGGAAATATTCATTACCCTTATCCCATAGCTCTTCGCACAGCTCATTCAACACTGGAACAGCTAGATGAATTGGGTTATTTGCCAAATGAGGATAAGCAATATGACCTTGCTTACCGATAATTGTTAATGTGCCATTAAGAGAGCCTCGACGGCCATTTTTAATAACATCGCCCAAAACGTTGGTCGCTGATGGCTCACCCACCAAGCAATAATCGACATTTTGTCCGATGTTATTTAAATGTTCGCAAACCTTAACAGTACCGTTAACAGCTGGCCCCTCTTCATCTGAGGTAATTAAATAGCCAATCGTGCCTTTATGATCCGGATAATCTTTTACAAAACGCTCACTAGCATCTAGCATAGACGCCAGAGAGCCTTTCATATCAGCCGCACCTCGACCATGCAACATGCCGTCTTTTATTTCACCAGAAAAGGGGTCTAAATCCCATTTAGATGCATCACCCACAGGGACAACATCGGTATGCCCTGCAAAAACAAATACTGGTGATCCGGTACCATGCTGGGCCCAAAAATTATCTACCTCTTCAAATTTAAGATCGCTGATTTCAAAATTTGACTGCTTTAGATGATCAGTCATTAATGTCTGGCAACCTTTATCGTTAGGTGTTACTGAATCAATTTTAATCAGAGATTGGGCTAGTTTTATTGTTTTACTCATGGGTTTATTTTAGATTTAGAGTGATGCTTGGATTATCTGCAATGGTAATAATTTCACTAGCAACCTGCAAATCATCTGCTTGCTTCATCGCGCCACCTGTTGTACTTATACGCACAACAACAATAGCCTTGTCATGTTGTGATAAAAGCTTATCTGACATAATAGAATTCATGTCACTCAATACTATCTGGCCATTAAAAGCTTTAATTGGTAGCTTTTGAATCGCAATTGGCATTGGCCTGCCTTGGGCAGCTTTAGCGTAAATCATTAAATAATCATCGGCAGAACGGCTGGCTAATATTTCATCAGAAATCACCACATTAACCGTTACCGTATTACTAACATCGCCACTTTCAACACGACTCAATTCTGCCAGAATACTGACTAATGCCTGTCGATCAACGCTTTGCTCAGGTAGCACACTTAACGCCTTATTCCATAGGGTTTTAGCCAAACTAAAATCTTGTACACTAACTGCAAACATACCAGCTAAATAAAGCGCATCGGGCGCATTAGGCTCGATCTCTAAAGCTTTTTTAATTAGTTCCATAGGACGCGGTGTAAATTGGTCATCATTGGCACTGACCAAAGCAGATGCGTATTCAACCAATAACCTAGGATCGTTAGGATCGATTTGATAAGCTTCTTCATAAGCCTTAAGCGACTCATCAATTTTATTTAAATCAAAATAACTCAAGCCAAGCATTTTCCAGGCTTTGGCATCTTGCGGGTTTTCTTTTAAATGCTGTTCAATCTTAACAACACTTTGATCTAGGGTTAAAGGTGGTAAATCAATAGAGGCTGACTTACTGGTAGGCGTGTAATTACTTAAATTTTGATAAACACTGATTGTAAAAATCGGCAGCAGTACAACGACCACACCGATCCAAATATTAGTATTAGATTTACTTAGTGTTTTAGAGTCTGCTTGTTTAAGCTCTAACGCCAATGTATTTGATATCTCTTCAAGTGCTTGTTCAAATTGCTCTTGATCAATCAAACCTTGAGCAAGATCAGCTTGCAACTCAAGCTTTTTTTGCTTTCCGATGTCAATGTTTGATTGTTCTAAATCAACGCCATTATCGGCCAATGGTCTTTTTAAAAACCACACTACCCAAACAATGGATAAAGCCAACATAATACCAAACCAAATAGTCATACTCATGATTTAATCCTTAGACGATATCGTCTATCAAATGCTGCAAATAAAGCACCTAATGAAATAAACAAGCCACCAAGCCAAATCCATCTTATCAGTGGCTTGTAGTAAATTCTCAAACTCCAGGCGCCGTCTCCTAAAGATTCACCCAGGGCAACATATAAGTCTCGATACAAGCTTGGATCAATAGCAGCTTCTGTCATTGGCATACCAGTGACATATTGGCGTTTTTCTGGGTTCAATTTAGCAATCAAATCACCCTCTAAATAAACTTCAATCTTGCCTTGATGGCCTTGGTAGTTTTGTTTAGAAAAACTCTCTACACCCTTAAAGACAAATTCATAACCTTTGATGGTTATTGGCTGATCAACTTCCATTTTTATATCTTTTTCTATACCAAGCTGGGTTGTGACTGTCGCCCCTAGCAAGAATATCGCAATACCAATGTGGGCTAGGATCATGCCAATAAAAGCAAGACTGGTTGAACCGTTCTGGCGAATTCGGGTTACTAATAATGTTATCGAATGCAAAACAATCCAGATAAACAAGAACACCGCCAAAGAAACAAAAGTATTGTCAACGATTAAAAAGCTGGCCAAAAATAGCAAGCCTACGCCTAGCCATATTGGCTTTAAAACAGTCGAAGTTCGAGAAATTGTGTCTTTTTTCCAGCGTAAGAATGGTGCAATCACCATGGCTAAAACGGCAGGAATCATGATCGGAACAAACACTGCATCAAAATACGGTGCACCCACTGAAATTTTACCCAATCCTAGAGAGTCTAATAATAGAGGATATAAAGTGCCTAGAAAAACACTCAACATAGCAGCAACTAACAAAATGTTATTAACCAATAGTCCGCTCTCTCTAGACAACCAAGAGAAAGAGTTTTGGCTACGCATCAGTGAAGCACGCCATGCATATAATGCTAATGATCCACCGATAACAATAATCAAGAAAACTAAAATAAAAGCGCCTCTAGCAGGGTCTGCAGCAAAAGAATGCACCGACGTTAAAATGCCTGATCTGACTAAAAAAGTGCCCAGTAAACTTAAAGAAAACCCTGCAATGGCTAATAACACTGTCCAATGCTTAAAGGCGCCACGCTTTTCACTCACACTGAGTGAATGCACTAATGCAGTTGCGACCAACCAAGGCATAAATGAGGCATTTTCAACAGGATCCCAGAACCACCAGCCGCCCCAGCCAAGCTCATAATATGCCCACCATGAGCCCAATGTAATGCCAAAGGTTAAGAATGACCAGGCCACTAAAGTCCAAGGACGAGACCATCTTAGCCAAGTAGAATCAAGCTGTCCACGAATAAGAGATGACAACACAAAAGCAAAAGGTATGGCCATACCCACGTAGCCCATATATAACATTGGCGGGTGAATAATCAGGCCAAAATCTTGTAACAACGGATTAAGTTCTCGACCTTGTAAAGGAATAATATCTAATCGTTCAAATGGGTTTGAAGTGAGTAATAGGAATAATAAAAATCCAATACTAATGACACCTAGAATAATAAGAATATGAGTTAAAACATCTCTCGGTAGGCGTTTAGAAAAAATTGAAACCGCTAAACTCCAACTTGACAATATCAGCGCCCACAATAATAACGATCCTTCATGTGCACCCCATACAGCTGACATCTTGAACATGTTTGGCAAGTCAGTATTGGAATTATTAGCTACATACTTAACCGAGAAGTCATCTACAACAAACGCATACATTAAAACAGCAAACGCTACCAACACCCAAAAGAACTGAGCCCACAACATAGGACGTGACAGTTGAGCGAGTGAAAAATCACCTTTAATAAGCCCTATTGTTGGCAACGCAACTTGCAAGCAAGTAAACGCTAATGCTAAAACTAATGCGAAATGTCCAAGTTCAACTAACATATTAAATTATTCATCAAATAAATCTATAATTTTATCTAATCCACCAACATTAATGGAGATATCCGCCTGCTTTGCCACAATTGGTTTTGCATGATAGGCAACAGACAATCCTGCAACTTTCATCATCGCCAAATCATTTGCACCATCACCAACAACGATCACTTGAGTAGCGTCAAATGTATGCTTTTGGCACAGTTCATGAACGAAATCAGCTTTCGCTTGAGCGTTAATAATACTACCTTGAGTGACACCAGTTAAGCAACCTTTGTCGACTGCTAAAACATTAGCCCTAGAATAATCAAGTCCAATATCTTTGGCCAAGCGATCAGTAAAGTAAGTAAAGCCACCAGATACCACAGCACTTTTGATATGCTTACCCTTTAAGAAATCGATCAACTCTTTTCCGCCAGAATTTACTTGAAGCTTGTTTGTATAAACCTTTTCCAATACTGAAACATCTAAGCCTTTTAATAAGGCAACACGCTGAGCTAAAGAAGTATCAAAATCGAGTTCTCCTTGCATAGCAAGCTCGGTAATTTTTGCCACTTGCGGTTTTAAATTAGCAAAATCGGCAATTTCATCAATACATTCAATATTGATCAAGGTTGAATCCATGTCGCTCACTAAAAGTGCAGTTTTATTTGGCGAGAAAGACTCAGGCACAAAATTAAAATCGAGTTTAAACACCTCTCTCAAGGCGTCTAAATCAATAATTTTATTTGTGGTAAAGCGAAAATGAGTTCGCTTTTGTTGAATAACAGCGTCAACTTTTTTAGAAACAAGTTTTGCTATTGCCAAGTCTTGACTATGTAGAATAACTGTCTTCATAGGTCACCTTGTATAAATATGGTGCGGAAGGAGAGACTCGAACTCTCACGTCTTACGACACTGGAACCTAAATCCAGCGTGTCTACCAATTCCACCACTCCCGCGAAGAATTTGAAATTATACCTAATATAGGATATAGTGGGGACTTTCAAACACAGGAATAAACAAATGACAGTTAACAACGCAGTATCCGCTATGGCGGGCGCCATTATCATGATCTCACTACTTTTAAATAATAGCAATATGTTTGCAGAAGCAAACTGGTTATGGCTGACTTTCTTCGTAGGTTTTAATTTATTCCAATCTGCCTTTACTGGGTTTTGTCCAGCAGGCAAAATCTTTAAATCAATGGGCGCTAAAGACTAGTCACTCGGATCAAACCAGTTAAGTTTTTCTCTTAGCTTAACCACCTCACCAACAATAATTAACGTTGGTGCTTTGATCGGCTGAGTAGCCACAATTGTCGGTAACTCACCTAGCGTTGTTGTCCATACGCGATGATCAGGTGTTGTGCCTTTCTCAACTAGGGCCACTGGCATGTCGCTACGCATTCCATGCTCTATAAGTTTATCTGACAAGTGCTTCGCACCTTTAAGTGCCATATAGAACACAATGGTTTGCTGTTCAACTGCTAACTCGTCCCAAGGTAGGTTCATACTGCCGTCTTTAAGATGGCCTGTTACAAATCGACAAGATTGTGAGTAATCACGATGTGTTAATGGAATACCTGAATAAGTTGAGCAACCTGATGCTGCAGTAATACCGGGCACAACTTGGAATGGGATTCCATTTTCAGCTAAGGTTTCAATTTCTTCACCG
>CAYYGB010000056.1:0-6682 GCA_964471285.1 uncultured Candidatus Thioglobus sp. | reverse complement strand
GCTTCGAGCTTCAACAACATTTTTATCGTATTTAGTATTACGCATTTTAGTAATATACGACACCATAGCCGCATCCGGCTTAATGAAGTTTGTCAAAATTGGCAGCATCTTGTAGTTATAGCCAACCATCTTATGGTCTTTAATTTCAAGATCCATGACACCGATATATTTACCCGAACAACCTGCATTCGTCACCACTGTAATGCCGCCTGCATTTTTAACTTCAACAGGTTTTGGCATACCATCGTGCGTATGACCACCAAAAATAGCATCAATACCAACAATACGTGACGCCATCTTAATATCTACATCCATACCATTATGAGAAACCACGATTACCGCATCTGGCTTTTCATTTTCACGAATATCGGCAACCAATTCACTCATCTCATCTTCACGAAGGCCAAATGACCAATCTGGGAAAAAGTATTTTTGCGGATTGGCATTAGAAGTTCTTGGGAAAGCTTGACCAATTACCGCAATACGATGACCACCTACATTTTTAATCACATAAGGCTTGAATGGCATCGCATCGTCTTCACTATAAAGACCGTTACCATCAAATTTTTCAGTCATGGTTATGTATTCGTCACCCATTAAAGCATCTTCAAGAATACGAACGTTTTGTCCTAAGAAATCTCCTTTAAAGAAGCCAATATTTTTCAATGTCTCTTCTTCTTTATAAGTAAATTCCCAATGGCCAACCATCACGTCAACACCTAGCATATTACACGCTTCAACCATATCAGCGCCACGAGTCCAAAGCGATGTACCTGAACCCTGCCAAGTGTCTCCACCATCAATAGTTAATGTATTTTGTACGCCACCTGCACTGTCACGTAAAGAGTCTAAAACCGTTTTAATTTGGCCAAAACCACCTGTTTTTCCATATTTAGCAGAAAGCTCTTCAAAGTTATTGTAAGTAAACGCATACGCTTCAGGTGAACCTGGCTTAACACCAATTTGCTCAAGAAGCTTGTTACCAACGACGTGAGGCAGTTGGCCATAGGTAGGGCCAAAGCCAAGGTTTACGTTTGGCTCACGGAAATAATTAGGTAATAAATTACCGTGCGTATCAGTGATATGCAAAATTCGAGCATTACCCGTTTTAGGCACTTCATACATATTATCTTGCGAAGCAAGCTTAGTTGGAGCATCATTGCCGCAACCACTAATTAAACCTGCTGCTGAACCAGCGCCCAAAACTTTAATGAAATCTCTACGTGTTAACGACATACTCCCTCCCAGGAAAACAATAATTTTTAAATGTTGATGACTAAGATTTTATACAAAATTCAATCTAAATAGACCCTATTTAAAGTGGTAGTATTCTATATAAATGTTAATTAAGAGCTTAGTATAAAACAAAAACAAGCATTAAGCTGCTTTTTAAAAAAATATTGGTATATTTTCGATTCATCTTAGTATAAGTTGCAAAAAATCTTATAATATTGCCATGAAAATTAACCAACTACTCCAAAACATCGCCGCCACTGAATTCGATTTAACCGTGGAAGGCTTATGTCTAAACTCACACAACATACAACCTGGGGATGTTTTTATCGCCTTACAAGGTGAAAATAGCCATGGCATAGACTATATCGATCAAGCAATTGAAAGAGGCTGTATCGCCGTATTGATAGACTCAAAAGAAACGGTTTGTAGCGTTCCTACTATTCGAATAGATAATTTGTCAAAACACTTACCTAGCCTTGCAAAAACTTTTTACTCAAGCGCTTGTGACGTAGAAATAATAGGGGTAACTGGTACTAACGGCAAAACCTCAGTGGCGCACTTTATCTCGCAAACACTTAATCAATTAGGTGAAAAGAGTGGCTTAATTGGAACACTGGGCATTGATAACAATTCACAAACATCTAATCAAACTACGCCCGATATCATCACCCTATATCGCGCTTTAGATGAGTATCATCAAAAAAATATCAAAGTCGTTGCCTTAGAGGTTTCATCGCATGCTTTAGCTCAAAATCGCATTGCCGGTCTTAATATTACTCAAGCTGTGTTCACCAACTTTACACAGGATCATCTTGATTATCATTTGTCACTCGAACAATATAAAACTGAAAAGCTGAAACTTTTTCAACTCGATACTCTTAATAGTGTGATCCTAAATTCTGATGATCCTAGCTATGCAGATTTTAGCCATGCCGCTGGCAAAAAATCACAGTTTAATTATTCTCTTAATGATTTTAATGACATTAAAACCACTGAGTACGGCTTCATCGCTCAACTTGATGGCTTTGTATTTGAAGTGCCATTCTTAGGCGAGTTTAATCTGATGAATATTTTGGCCACCTATCAGGCATTAAAAGCACGCAACTTTAGCAGTGCGCAAATCATTCCATTATTAGATAAGCTTAGCCCGCCAATGGGCCGCATGCACAAAATTAATAAACACTTTGCCTGGGTAGATTATGCACACACACCTGATGCCATAGAAAAAGCCATTACCACTTTACAAACACATTATCCAGAGCACAATATTCGAGTTATATTTGGCTGTGGTGGAGATCGAGATCAAACAAAACGCGCACTAATGGGTAAGATCGCTTCTAAATTAGCCAGTACAATTATCCTAACGGATGACAATCCTCGCTCAGAAGACCCACTTAGTATCATTCATGACATTCTCAATGGTATTGACGATAGCTATGAGGTGGATATTATTCAAGATAGAATATTGGCCATTGAAACTGGTATCACCACACTTAAAGAAAATGAATGCCTGCTCATCGCTGGAAAAGGCCATGAATCTGAACAATATTACCAAGATAAAACCATTGCAATGAATGATATAGACATTGCTAATAATGCTTAAATCAACCACTAAAATACTCACCGAAGTTCTACAACTTGATCCAAGCAATATTCAAGACATTGCTTTTGAAGATATTTACACCGACACACGTCAACGCATGGATGGTGGTATTTTTCTTGCACTAATTGGTGAAAATTTTGATGCACATCATTACGTAAAAAAAGCTGAAGAAATGGGTGCTGTGGCTATTATTGCTAGTCAAAAAATAGTAAGCAATTTACCTGTTTTACTGGTTAAAGATACACAAAAAGCACTGAGTGATATTGCCCAATATCATTTGAAAAACATCCAGCCAAAAACAGTTGCAATTACAGGTAGTAACGGCAAAACCACCACAAAAAATCTGCTTGCCAATATTTTAAATTTATCTGCACCCACACTCAAAACTCAGGGCAATCTAAATAACCATTTAGGCGTACCGATGACACTCCTAAAACTTGAGCCTCATCACCAATACGCCGTGATCGAAATGGGCGCTAATCATTTAGGGGAAATCCAACATCTAAGGTGTATTGTTAATCCTGATGTCGCTGTGATTACCAACACGGGTGACGCTCATATTGGTGAATTTGGCAGTAAGGCTAACTTGGTTAAAGCCAAAGGCGAGATTTACTCAAAGCATTCTAAAAATATAGTCAACACACAAACAGTATTCAAAGGTGATATCAGCTTTACACCTGCCTCTGCCCAAGATTCAAATAACTCAAAAATAGGGGATGTGTTTGCTAGTGATATTGACAAATCTAGCTTTACGTTAAACATTCACCAACAACAAATTCATATTAATTTACAACTTATTGGCACACACAATATCGACAATGCACTAGCTGCAAGTGCGTGTGCCTATGCTCTGGACATTGATCTTAAAACCATTAAGTCTGGACTAGAATCCACCACGCCGGAAAATGGGCGTTTAAATATTATTCATACTGACCAATTCACCTTGATTGATGATAGTTATAACGCCAGTCCAAGCTCAATGACAGCTGCACTAGAAACCTTAAAAACATTTGCAGGCGAATTGGTTATTGTTCTGGGTGATATGGCAGAGTTAGGTACGCAGACTATCGCCCTGCATCAGAAAATTGGTTTGCAAGCGCAGCAGGTTAGTCCAAATTTTTACACATTTGGCCCATTAGCCAAGCATTATCAAGCACAGCATTTTGCTAGTCAAACAGCGTTAGCTGAACACATCTTGCAACATCATCAGGGTGCAACTTTACTCATCAAAGGCTCTAGAGTCGTACAACTAGACAAGCTGGTTAAACTTTTACAAAAATAAACCGTTTTTCACTTGACCTTTTGCCAAAACCTAGCGATAATTATCGGCTTGATGGGCCCGTGGCTCAATTGGATAGAGTACTCGGCTACGAACCGAGCGGTTACTGGTTCGACTCCAGTCGGGCCCACCATCAAATTTCCATCGAGATTATTCTGCATAAACAGCTTCTGATAGAATACACCTATGATGACAATCCCAAATATAATCACACTTTCTAGAATTTTCTTAATTCCAGTTTTTGTCGCCCTTTATTATTTCCAACCTGCCTACACACACACGCCAATCTTTACTTGGATTAATTTTAGCTTAACAGGCGCTTATGCCTTTATCAGTAGTACTGATTACTTAGATGGCTATCTTGCTAGAAAGCTCAATATGACTTCTCAACTAGGCGCTTTTTTAGACCCCGTTGCCGATAAACTCATTGTATCTGTGGCCCTTATTATGCTGGTTGATTTCTACCCCTCAGACACGCATTGGTATATTACCGTGGCAGCACTGATTATCATTTCTCGTGAAATTTTAGTCTCTGCATTAAGAGAATGGATGGGCACTATTGGTCAACGTTCAAGCGTGAATGTTTCTTCTATTGGCAAAGTCAAAACCTTTGTGCAAATTTTTGCTATTTTGTTCTTACTTTATCAGCAACCATTCTTTGGACTACCTAGTTTTGAAATCGGTGTTGTGCTACTTATGGCCGCGACACTTTTAACTCTTTGGTCTGGATTTATTTATTTAAGAGAAGGGGTCAAGACTTTTGACAATTAAAGTCGAATCTACCTTGACTATTTTGAAAAAAACACTATAATTCCCCTTTCTATTGCGGGAATAGCTCAGCTGGTAGAGCATCACGTTGCCAACGTGAATGTCGCGAGTTCGAATCTCGTTTCCCGCTCCAGATTTTCTAAAAGACCTGTTTATCAGGTCTTTTTTTTATATAGCCCTTTGCACTTACACCTTGGCCGGATAGCAAATCGGTTATGCAGTGGATTGCAAATCCATCTAGACCAGTTCGACTCTGGTTCCGGCCTCCATATACAAAAAGCCCGATTATTATCGGGCTTTTTTATGCGTTCACTAAAATCAATCTAGTAATTTTCACCTAAGAGTTCAAAATATGCCTGAGGGTGTTTGCAAGCTGGACAAACGCTTGGCGCTTGTTTTGCTTCATGTAAGTATCCACAATTTCGACAACGCCATGTGACCGTGTCATTGCGTTTAAACACCCGACCTTCTTCAATATTTTTAGCCAAAGCCTTATAACGACGATCATGCTGTTTTTCAGCAATGATAATCGACTCAAATGTTTGCGCTATGTCGTCAAATCCTTCCTCTTTGGCTATTTTTGCAAATGCTGGATACATTACCGACCATTCATACTCTTCACCTTGTGCAGCGGATAATAGATTGTCAAAAGTGGTGCCGATAACACCGGCAGGAAATGAGGTGGTAATTTCTAGCTCGCCGCCTTCTAAATATTTAAAAAACTGCTCTGCATGTTCTTTTTCTTGATTAGCAGTTTCTAAAAATATTTCAGATATTTGCATCAAACCTTCTTTCTTTGCTTTGCTGGCAAAAAAAGTATATCGATTGCGCGCTTGCGATTCACCTGCAAATGCAATAAGCAAATTCTTCTCAGTTTGGGTGCCTTTAATACTTTGGGTCATATAATTGATTGTTAATTAAATACAGACAAAATTATAACGCCATACAAAGACTTAGACTGAACTTCATATTTTTTTATTTGCTATTGTACGGTCCACTGCTGCTCTAACAAAATCTCATCATCATTTCTTATCAAGGCCTGATAAACATCTCCAGGCTTTAATACGCCAACACCTTTTGGTGTGCCTGTCATCACTATATCTCCATCCTCTAAACTCATAAAAGTCTGAATTTCTTTTAAGATTTTTTTAGGAGAATGGATCATCAGCTCTAAATTTCCTTGCTGAGCAACCACGCCATTAATACTCAATGTAAATGACAAAGTTGGATCGATATCCTTTATAGGAATGAACGAGCTAAATACTGCCGATCCATCAAAAGACTTGGCACGCTCCCAAGGTAGTGATTTACTCTTGAGTTGAGATTGAAGCTCTCTTTTGGTTAAATCAAATCCAAAGCCTAGTGCACAGAATTTTCCATTTTCAACCATGAAAGCCAGTTCTGCCTCATAGTGAACTGGCTGCTGATGATTAGCTGTTAGCTCATTACTAATTGCTGAGTTCGACTTACAAAATATAACCATTTGATCTGGAATTTCATTACCTAGTTCACTAATGTGTTGATAATAATTCCTACCGACACAAACAATCTTTGAAGGAGTGATACTTTGTTTATTGATATTAACAGTATTCATCATTAGCTAGTTTTAGTCATTAATAATAATTTTACACGTTGGATTTATCTAAATAAATCAACTAAAAATTTAGGAAATAATGAATATCACCCGCTTTTAACCTCTATTTATAGCAAAAAGTGGCAATTTATAGACAAAAATACCCACTAAATGGTGTTTTTAGCAGGTATTTTGTAAAATTTAAGAAATTTTAAGAATGGCT
>CAYYGB010000055.1:0-6711 GCA_964471285.1 uncultured Candidatus Thioglobus sp. | reverse complement strand
AAGCAGCTTATCTAATAATGCCGGCTCTGCCGCTTCATAGCCTTGGGCATCTGGAACACGCTTGACAACGACACCTAATAGATCAGTAATAGCATTGCCAATCGAGTTTTGTGAGATGGTGACAATTAGCTTACCTTGGTCATTACGGTAAATTAACTGCTTAAAAGCAGGTTGCCAACGAATTGATGATGAGTATTTCGCATCATTAATACACTTATCACGAACCTTTTTTGCAGCTGACAAGAAGCACGTATTGAATAGCAATGTATTTTCGATCAATTCAGGGAAGTAAGCTTCTTTGGGTACGGCAGAATTTCGACAAGACACTTGAGCAAAAAAAGTTCTATAAAAATCAAGAAACCCTTTTAAAACAAGATCATACTCATCCCAAAATTTAACATTTTTAAGACTCTCAATGCCGCCAGTTACCTCCCAGCTTGGTAAACCTTGTGGGTAGCCCGTAAGTGCTAAACCTGATGCTTCACCGGTAACTGGCTTTAAAATTTCAAAATTAAGTTTCGATTGAAATTCAGCGTAAACCTCTTCCATGTAATTAGCAAAGAGTGAATGTTGACCGCCATCGGTTAAGTTTGGATTTTTTGGATCAGACAATTCAGCATTTTTTAACTGCTCTTTATCAAACACAATAAAATGGTTATGAAGCATACGAATACTTGGTACACCGGGTGAAGTGATCGGCCAGGTTGAGTCCAAAGAGGCTTCGCCAGCCAACACTAAATGCTTGTCAGCATCTGGAAACTCTTCCAGCATAAAGCCAATAATGATTTGATTCATACGATTCCAGACATTTTTAACATTGCCCGGAACTTGCGTACGCCTAACAGGCCTACCTAAAGGATTTAAAACACTTTTTGAAGTGTTGTAAATAATTGAGCAATCAAATAGATTTGAATGACCAAGGGCCTTTCGGTAGAGCAGCAAATCTTCTTTATTGGTCAGTAATCCATTGTTTTGAGTTAAGTCTTTTAAATTTTCAGACGAATTGAAAAACTCATTCGGCTTCATGCCTTCAGGCACATCTAGCGGAATTGGTCTAAACGGAACGTTTATTTGTCTTGGTCCAATAGTCATAATAATAAGTTTTTGTTAAATAAATTATAAAAAAAGGCTTATGCCATTATTGACATAAGCCTTCAGTTTTTCAAGAAAAAAATGAAAGTTTAGCCTAGGTTAGAGTAGACACGATCTCTCACTTCATCAAGCGATCCAACGCCTACAGCAGCACCATATTTAGGTGCATTATCATCATTTTTCATCCAAGCCTGATAGTAATCTACCAAGGGTTGGGTTTGCTCATGATAGACATCTAAACGTGAACGAACCGTTGCTTCATTGTCATCAGCGCGCTGAACCAACTCCTCACCAGTAATATCATCAACATTCTCAACTTTTGGTGGATTGTAGACGATGTGGTAAGTTCGGCCAGACGCTAAATGCGCGCGTCGACCAGACATACGAGCAATAATATCCTCATCAGGTACTTGAATCTCGACCACATAGTCAATGTTCACACCATCAGTTTTTAGCGCTTCAGCTTGTGCGATGGTACGAGGAAATCCATCAAACAAAAAACCATTTTCACAGTCTTTGTTTTGAATTCTTTCCTTAACCAAACCAATGATAATATCATCAGACACCAGCCCACCTGCATCCATAACTTTCTTAGCTTCAATACCTAGAGGTGTTCCCGCTTTAACGGCACCTCGTAACATGTCACCTGTTGAAATTTGAGGAATTGAATACTTGTCGCAAATATTAGTTGCTTGAGTACCTTTACCTGCGCCTGGAGGACCTAGAAGAATGACATTCATTTTTTCTTGAGGGTTTATTAAATTTCAAACACTGGTAACTTTCTTTATACCATTGTTTTTTTCATAACAACGTAGTCAGGTAGTCCATTTTTATATGGAGGGTAGTTTTCACCTTCAATTAATGGCTGTAAGTACTCACGACATGCTTCTGTAATACCGAAACCATCTTCAGAGATGTATTCCATAGGCATCATTTTTTCGACGTTAGCAACATCCTTTAGCTCACCAACACCGATTTCCCAAGTGTATGGGTTATTTGATGTACGGATAATTGCAGGCATAACTGAGTTTCTACCTTGCATAGCAAGTTCAACTGCCGCTTCACCTAATGCATACGCTTGCTCAACATCAGACTCTGATGCTAAGTGACGTGCAGCACGTTGTAAGTAGTCAGCAACAGCCCAATGGAACTTGTAACCTAGTGCATCTTTGATTAAGTTAGCAACAACTGGAGCAGCGCCACCAAGTTGTGCATGACCAAAGTCATCACGAGTACCTTGTTCTGCTAAGAAGCGACCATCTGGCCATTTTGTGCCTTCAGAGACAACAACTGTACAATAGCCAAATTTCTTAACATTAGCATCAACTTTTGCCAAGAATTTCTTTTCATCAAAGTCAACTTCTGGAAAAAGAATAACTACTGGAATTGAATCGTCAAGTAGTCCGCCTGCAGCAGCAATCCAACCAGCATGACGACCCATAACTTCTAGGACGAAAATTTTAGTTGAAGTCGCAGCCATTGACGCAACGTCAAAACTTGCTTCCATTGCTGAAACAGCAATGTATTTAGCAACTGAACCAAAACCTGGGCAGTTGTCTGTAATAGGTAAATCGTTATCAACTGTTTTTGGTACATGAATCGCCTGGATTGGGTAACCCATTGATTCAGACAACTGAGAAACTTTAAGACATGTGTCAGCTGAATCGCCACCACCATTGTAGAAAAAGTAGCCGATATCGTGAGCCTTGAAAACTTCGATCAATCTTTCATATTCAGCTTTATTAGCCTCTAAAGATTTCATCTTATAACGACAAGAGCCAAAACCACCTGACGGTGTGTGCTTTAGCGCAGCAATATCTGCGTCTGATTCTTTAGAAGTGTCAATTAAGTTTTCCATTAGGGCACCGATAATGCCATTTTGACCTGCATAAACTTTGCCGATCTTATCTGGATATTTGCGAGCTGTTTCAATCACGCCACATGCAGAAGAGTTAATTACTGCAGTTACACCGCCTGATTGTGCATAAAAAGCATTTTTCATTGTCGTTCCTATTTACTTATAAAAACCGCTAATTATACATTGCATATGGTGAAATACTTGATTTTTTACGAAAGCCGCTGTTTATAACTCGCTAAAATTGTAAGGTTTTATGCACCAATTTTGCTCAGATTTTATGGTCAGCATTAAGCATTTCGAGCTACCATGATTGCGTGTTTCTCCACCAGCACCTGGATTGACAATCCAGGGAATTGTATCTTGCTCTATGAGTTGCTTATGAGTATGCCCATAGACAATCATTTTGACATTGGGATGCGCCTCTCGTAACAAATTGTGTGAAGGCTGTTGACGACCATAGGTATGCCCATGATCAACCACAAGCGTGCCACCTGGCAACTCAATAGATTCAGTCATTTTTAATTGAACCAAATGCCCATCATTATTACCTTGAACAGCAACAAGGCTTTGTTTAGGTGTGAGTAATGATAAGGTTTTTTCATCAACAATATCACCTGCATGAACAACAATATCACACTGACTAAATAGACTGACAATATCCGGATGGATATAGCCGTGTGTATCAGATAGGATGCCAATTTGTAGGGGGAAATTCATGCTTATAAATTATACGCCAACTAGTTTTTAAGGTGAAATTAAGTCGTGACACTTTGTTTCAAAATATGATTTTTTTGAACCTGTTATTAGGCATAATATTGCCATTCAGAAAATGAATAAATTTGAGGAGAATGGATAAAGTAGGGTTTAAAAACTACTTTATTTTTGTTGGTACTATCAATAGGAGATTAGTGATGGCGGTATTATTTTCAGAAGAATGGATGAATCAATTAAAAGATGAGTGGAATGCATCTGAAGAAGTGCGAGGTAAGTTGGCTGAGATTAAGTTCTCTTCAACTATCGCTTGTGGCTTTAAGGGTGACGGAACGCCAACTGGTATTTTTGTAGTTGAAAATGGTGAATGCGTTAAAGCTGGAGATTACAGTGGGGAGAGCGTTGATTGGGATATGCGTGCTGACAAGAAAAATTGGATGAAATGGCTAGACAAACCTCTAGGCATGGCATCAATGGGCATGGCGGTTACAATGGGTAAGTTAAAATTTGAATCGGGTGATTTTGGTGCAATGATCAAAGACCCAAGAATGGCGACACCCTTTGTAAAAAGTTTTGCTTTAATGGGTGCTATTGGTGGTGAGTAATTACTAGTTAATTGTTATCTATTAAAAACCCGCCTTAAAGCGGGTTTTTTATGAATGATGCTTTAAAGGTATTGCCTGTTCAAATGTTTCAATATTAACAAACCCCTTAATGGGTTTTGTTTTAATTTTGGAACTAGGTTTGCTAATAGCAACAACCGTGCCAATGCCAAATTCTTTGGCAGAGTTAAGAACATCAATCGAATCATCAAAGAAGACGCTTGTTTTCTTATCAAAGCCAACAGCCTTTTCTAGCTGCTGCCAAAACGTCTGCTCTTCTTTTGCCGCGTTATAATCATGCGAAGAGATAATGTCGTCAAAATAGGTTTCTAAATTAGTGACTCGCATTTTAAGTTGCACTGTTTTTCGATGCGCATTAGTAACTAAATAAATACGCTTATTATGCAGTTTGGCCTGGCTCAGAAATTCTAGAACAAAAGGGTGGATTTGAATGAGATGAGAAACATCTTCCTTGAGTTTGGCAATATCTAATTTGAAAATTTTCTGCCAATAATCTAGGCAATACCAATGTAAATTACCTTGCTCAGCCCTTAGCATTGGGTAAATCTTATCTTTAGATTGTTGATGGGTAAGGTTGTGCTTGTTGGCATAAACCAAGGGCAGGTATTCCATCCAAAAATGCAAGTCAAAATTAAGGTCGAGCAAGGTGCCATCCATGTCTAGCAGAATGGTATCAATGCCCGCCCAATCGATATTACTTTCTGCGCCAGCCGGTGCCATTTGAAGCATCCTCTAGAACAACACCTAGTTCTGTTAGTTCATCTCGAATTTGGTCAGAAGTTGCAAAATCTTTATTGTCTCTCGCCTTATTTCTAAGGCTTATTTTATGATCAATATCTTCATCAGACAGGGCTGCACCTTGTTTCAAAAATGCATCAGCATCCATTTGTAAAAGACCAATAAAACTACCTAGTTTGATTAAAAGCTGAGCAAGCGCTTTGGCTTGGTCAATATCTTTGCTGCGCTCTGAGTTAATAAGTTTAGCCAGTTCAAACAAAATACTAAGCGCAATGGGCGTATTAAAGTCATCGTTTAATGCTTGATTAAACCGCGTTTCAAAATCAAATCGTTGTGAGACTTCATCTAGCGCCGCATCACTCGCATGTAAGTCTCGAATAGCAGTATATAGTCGGGTGAGTGAAGATTTAGCGTTATCAAGATTTGCATCTGAAAAGTTTAAAGGTGATCGATAATGTGAGCTCATGATGAAATAGCGCAAGCTTTCTCCATCATAACTTTCTAGTACGCCACGAATGGTAAAAAAATTATTCAAAGACTTGCTCATTTTTTCATCATTAATATTGACAAAACCAACATGCATCCAGGTGTTAACAAACGTGCAGCCATTAGCCCCTTCAGATTGGGCGATTTCATTTTCGTGATGTGGAAAGGACAAGTCCATACCACCTCCGTGAATATCAAAATGGTTACCCAGATGATGAGTAGACATTGCTGAGCATTCGATATGCCAGCCTGGACGCCCGTCACCCCAGGGAGATTCCCAACTTGGCTCACTCGGTTTGGCCATCTTCCATAATACAAAATCCAGTGGATCTTTTTTATTCGAATCTACATCAACTCTAGCGCCAGCCTCTAAGTCATCTAAATTTTTCCCACTTAACTTTCCGTATCCATCAAACTTACGTACCGAATAATAGACATCACCATTTTTCGCTTGATAAGCCACCCCTTTTTCTATCAAGGCTTTGATCATATAAAACATCTGATCAATTGCTTCTGTAGCACGAGGCTCAATATCAGGTGGCAGTATGCCGAGTGCGCGCTCATCTTCATGCATAGCATCAATAAAACGATTCGTTAGACTATAAATATCTTCTGAATTTTCAATAGCGCGAGCGATAATTTTGTCGTCAATATCGGTGATGTTACGCACGTAAGTAACGCTGGGAAAGTTGCGTCTTAGGTGGCGAGTAATAACATCAAACATGACCAAGACACGAGCATGTCCCATATGGCAATAATCATAGACAGTCATGCCACAGACATACATGCCAATTTTGTCAGGATTGATAGGGTGAAAGACTTCTTTTTGTTTACTGAGCGTGTTGTAGATTTTAAGCATGTCGACATTTTACTTGAGTATTTGTTGGTATTTCAGCTTGTCATTGTTAAACCCTTATTTTTTATAAGATATACGCAGGTTCGTCGTTGTATAATCAACGGGTTTTATAGATTACTTACTGGAGAAAAATATGAGCGTTTTAGTAACACAACAAGCACCGGATTTCACAGCCGCAGCGGTATTAGCAAATGGCACAATCGTTGACGATTTTAAATTATCAAGCCTGAAAGGCAAAAAAATCATGGTGTTTTTCTACCCATTAGATTTCACTTTTGTGTGTCCTTCAGAAATTTTAGCACATCATCATCGTGTGGCTCAATTTACTGAGAAGGGTGTTGAAGTTG
>CAYYGB010000054.1:0-6791 GCA_964471285.1 uncultured Candidatus Thioglobus sp. | reverse complement strand
TAGCCAGTGGCGCCAAAACTCAGAAAATGAAGTTTGGCCATCATGGTGCTAATCATCCTGTGCAAGATTTAGATTCTAAACAGGTTATGATTACCTCGCAAAATCATGGCTTTGCAGTGGCAGAGGAAAGCATACCGAACAATTTGAAAGTAACTCACCGATCATTATTTGATGACACCATTCAAGGTGTTAGAGTAATAGGCAAGAAAGCATTTAGTTTTCAGGGTCATCCAGAAGCTTCACCTGGCCCTCATGATGTGAGCGGATTATTTGACACCTTTATTCAGGAGATGAATTTATGAAAAGATTATTAATAAGCTTGTTACTGTTGGCATTCAGCACAGTTACGATAGCAGAGGAAGTGGACCCATTTGAAGAAACGAATAGAGCAGTCTATGAGTTTAATGAGGCCATTGATGATAATTTACTAGAGCCAGTTTCACGTGCCTATAAAGATCATACACCTGATTTTTTACAAAATCGAGTCAGTCATTTTTTTGGTAATTTACGTGATGTGTCAACACTAGCCAATCAAATTTTACAATTTAAAATTGAACAAAGTGCGATCACATTAGGTCGTGTTGTTGTGAACTCTACTATTGGTTTGTACGGATTATTTGACGTTGCTACTGATATGAGTCTAACAACCGACAATGAAGACTTTGGTCAAACACTGGCAGTTTGGGGTGTGGATAGCGGACCTTTTATTATGCTACCCTTGATGGGCCCATCGACGCTTAGAGATGGCGCAGGTATGTATGTTGATATGACCTCAGATGCAAACTTAGTTAACGAACTGGATGATGTTGGTGCTATTAGTGCCAGCGCTATGAATGTCATTGACAAGCGAGTTGAACTACTTCCTATCACTGATTTATTAGATCAATCAGATGATCCTTATATCACCATGAGATCTTCTTACCTACAAAAGCGCAAGTTTGATATTTTTGATGGCAATCTGCCAGTTGAAAAAGACGAATTTTAAAAGAATTAACATCTAGAGAATAATGCCAAAAAGACAAGACCTAAAAAGTATTTTAATTATCGGTGCCGGACCAATTGTTATTGGGCAGGCCTGTGAATTTGACTATTCTGGCGCACAAGCCTGTAAAGCACTAAGAGAGGAAGGTTTTCGCGTTATTCTGGTGAATTCTAATCCGGCAACCATCATGACCGATCCGCAAATGGCGGACGCTACTTATATTGAGCCCATTGAATGGCGCACAGTTGAAAAAATTATTGAGATTGAAAAGCCGGATGCACTTTTGCCAACAATGGGTGGTCAAACTGCACTGAACTGTGCGCTTGATTTAGAGCGCCACGGTGTTTTAGAAAAGCATGGTGTTGAGATGATTGGTGCCAAGAAAGAGGCGATTGATAAGGCCGAAGATCGAGATTTGTTTCGTGAAGCAATGCTTAAAATTGGATTGGACATGCCTAAAGCGGCAGTTGCTCATACATTGGAAGAAGCTTTTGCCGTTCAGGAGACAGTTGGCTATCCAACAGTTATTCGCCCCTCATTTACCATGGGTGGTTCAGGCGGCGGCATTGCTTTTAACAAAGAAGAATTTGTCGAGATTTGTGAGCGCGGATTAGACCTTTCACCTACGAATGAACTATTCTATGAAGACTAAATCTTAGGATGGAAAGAGATTGAAATGGAAGTAGTTCGAGACACCAAAGACAATTGTATTATCATTTGTTCTATTGAGAACTTTGATCCAATGGGTGTACATACAGGTGATTCCATTACAGTTGCTCCAGCACAGACTTTAACAGACAAAGAATACCAAGTTATGCGTAATGCTTCTTTAGCTGTACTGCGCGAAATTGGTGTTGATACTGGTGGTTCAAACGTGCAATTCGCAGTTAATCCTGAGAATGGACGTTTAACTATTATTGAAATGAATCCACGCGTATCCCGCTCATCAGCATTAGCCTCTAAAGCAACAGGCTTCCCGATTGCTAAAGTTGCAGCAAAACTAGCGGTAGGTTATACGCTTGACGAACTTGATAATGATATTACAGGTGGAAAAACACCTGCTTCGTTTGAGCCAAGTATTGACTATGTTGTTACTAAAATTCCTCGCTTTGCTTTCGAAAAATTCCCTAAAGCAGATGATCGCCTAACTACTCAAATGAAATCAGTGGGCGAAGTAATGGCCATGGGTTCAACATTCCAAGAGTCTTTGCAAAAGGCAATAAGAGGATTGGAGACTGATAAAGTTGGTCTTGATCCAATGGTTGATTTAAGCGCTGATGATGCGCGTAATAAAATACGTTCAGAGTGTATTACAGCACGTGGTGAGCGTATTTTCTACCTTGCAGACGCTTTTAGATTGGGCATGAGTTTGGAAGAAGTATTTGATTTATCTAAAGTAGATCCATGGTTCTTGGCGCAGATTGAAGACCTTGTATCGACAGAAATGCAGATTAATGGTGCAAACCTTACCGACATTGAAGCAGATGAAATGTTTGGCTTAAAGCGTAAAGGATTTTCAGATGCACGTCTTGGACAATTGTTAAATTGTAATGAATCTTCAGTACGTGAACGACGTAAGGTACTAAATATTAAGCCAGTCTTTAAGCGTGTTGATAGTTGCGCTGCTGAGTTTGATACACAAACCGCCTACCTTTACTCTACGTATCAACAACAATGTGAAGCCAATCCAACGGATAAGAAAAAGATTATGATTTTGGGCGGTGGCCCAAATAGAATTGGCCAAGGTATTGAATTTGACTACTGTTGTGTGCATGCTTCTTTAGCATTACGTGAAGATGGCTTTGAAACCATTATGGTGAACTGTAATCCTGAAACTGTTTCAACAGATTATGATATTTCAGACCGCCTATATTTTGAACCGCTTACTTTAGAAGATGTTCTTGCGGTGGTAGATGTTGAAAATCCAGATGGTATTATTGTGCATTATGGTGGGCAAACACCCCTTAAATTGGCAGAGGCTTTAGAAAAGAGTGGTGCAAAAATTATTGGTACCAGTCCAGATGCAATTGACTTAGCAGAAGATCGCGAGCGTTTTTCTGCCCTACTTCAAGAGCTAGACTTGAAACAGCCTTTAAATGGTACTGCACGTTCATTAGAGCAAGCGCAAGATATTGCTGATGCTATTGGATTCCCATTAGTAGTTCGTCCATCTTATGTCTTAGGTGGTCGTGCTATGGAAATTGTCTATGATAAAGATTCTCTAGACCACTATATGCATACAGCAGTTAAAGTTTCTAATGATTCTCCAGTGTTGCTTGACTCATTCTTAGATCATGCAATCGAAGTAGATATTGATGTTATTTCTGATGGTGAAGATGTTGTCATTGGTGGAATTATGCAGCATATTGAACAAGCAGGTATTCATTCTGGAGATTCTGCCTGTTCATTGCCGCCTTATTCTTTAGAGAGTGAAGTACTAGATCAAATGCGTGAACAGGTTGTTGCTATGGCTAAAGCATTAAACGTTATTGGCTTAATGAATACTCAGCTAGCCTATCAAGACGGAGAAATTTACGTGATCGAGGTTAATCCTCGGGCATCTCGAACTGTTCCTTTCGTGTCAAAGGCAATCAGCGCACCATTAGCTAATATTGCTGCAAGAGTTATGTCAGGTCAAACACTTAAGTCGCTTAACTTTACAAAAGAGATTATCCCTAAGCATTACAGCGTTAAAGAAGCAGTGTTTCCATTTAATAAGTTCTTGGGCGTAGACCCAATCTTAGGTCCAGAAATGCGTTCAACGGGTGAAGTGATGGGTATTGGCGATGATTTCGCCTCTGCTTTTGATAAGGCGCAATTAGCTGCAGGATCTCGTGCACCTGAAAAAGGCACTGTTTTTATTAGTCTTCGACGTCTAGATCGTGATTATTTAGTTGATTTGGGTGAAAAGTTATCCCAACAAGGCTTTAATTTAGTAGCTACTCGTAGTAACAGAGACACTCTTATAGAAGCAGGCCTAGAATGTGAAATGGTCAACAAAGTATCAGAAGGGTCGCCACATATTGTTGATATGATCAAAAATGATACGATTGATTTAATTATTAATTCTACCGAAGATACTCAAGGCATTGAAGACGCCGCTGCTATTCGTTGTCAAGCTTTAGTTCATAAGGTGGCATTTATCACCACCGTAGCGGCAGCCTTTGCTACGCTTGATGGCCTGAAGACACATGAAGAGATTACAGTGAGAACTGTGCAATCTCTCAATAATTAAAGGAAGGGTTTTATGGAAAGTATTCCAATGACAGTAGGCGGTGCAAAAGCATTAGAAGCTGAACTTTTAAACCTCAAAGATGTTACACGCTTTCGTATTGTTGAAGATATTGCTACAGCCCGCGCGCACGGTGATTTAAAAGAAAATGCAGAGTATCATGCCGCCAAGGAAGAGCAAAGTTTTTGTGAAGGCAGAATTAAAGAGATTTAATAAAAGCTGTATCGTATTCAAATTATAGATGTTAGTAAGCTTATTAAAAATTGCCGTTGTGTATTTGGAACAACAGTCAGTCTGATGAACGTCGAAGACGATAGTGAAATTACTTATCAAATTGTTGGTGAAGATGAGGCTGATATTGGCCAGAATAAAATCTCTTGCCACTCTCCTATTGCTAGCGCCCTAATGGGTAATGAAGAGGGTGATGAGGTCACTGTAAAAGCCCCTAGAGGTGATATTATTTATGAAATCTTAACGGTTAAGTATCTTTAAATAAATTTTTAAAGAATTTTTACTTTTTCAATTTGTTCTGTAAGTAAGTCTAAAAAGTACTGAATTCTTTCTTCATTGAAACGACTTATTGGTCCAGAAATTGTAAGAGCGCCAATAAGATGCCCACTAACAGACATAATGGGCTTAGCTACAGCGAATAAAGCAGCGTTATGCTCATCTACTGACAGATAATAACCCTTATCACGGATATTCTTAAAATAGCCGCTCTTATCTTGTAAGCGCTGCCCATAAGCCAAAATAACCCTACCTGAAGCCCCACGATTAAGCTCTAATTGGGTTCCTACATCGATATTGTGTCTAATTTCGTCACGAGAATGTGCACGATATAAGCAAATTCTCTCATTATCTTGTTGAATAAAAAATGAGGCTGTTTCATTGCACATATCTCTAATATGGTCAACGATAGGGCTAATTTGAGTTAATTGGTTAGTTTTTTGATAGATGGCACTTAAAGATAAAGGTGTTGTACCAATGCAATAGTTTTTATCTGCTGTTCTAATAATGTACCCATACTCTGACAAGGTATGCAATATTCTGTATGTTGTTGAAGCGTTGAAGCCAACTTGATCGCAAACTTCTTTAAGGCTTAAAGCAGGTCTTTCCATCGAAAAAATTGACAGAATAATTAAACTCTTTTCAATAGCAGTCACTTTCTTCTCTGGATTGCTGGATTCTAATAACATAACTTTTTTCGTATTATAAATAAATTACATTATATTATGAAATTAAATTTTATATAGCGAAATATAAACAATAAATTTCTTATAATTTCATATAGTGAAATATCATATTATATAATGAAATAAAAGATAAAAAAATCAGTATCATTATTTTCACTAAATTAAAGTAATTAACTAATAATCCATACGAGGAGAAATACAATGAGCAGACAAGATCAAATTAAAGCACTAGAAAAAGAATGGGCTGAAAATCCACGATGGAAAGATGTAAAGCGTAGTTACAGCGCTGAAGATGTTGTACGACTTCGCGGATCTAAGCAAATTGAATACACACATGCTAAAGATGGTGCTGATAAATTATGGGAATTAATAAATGGCAGCTCTAAAAAAGGCTATGTTAACTGTATGGGTGCTATTACTGCCGGACAAGCTATGCAACAAGCTAAAGCAGGTATTGAAGCTATTTATTTATCAGGTTGGCAAGTAGCTGCTGATGGTAACACATCAGAAACTATGTATCCGGACCAGTCTTTATACGCTTATGACTCTGTACCAACGATGGTTCGTAGAATTAACAACACTTTTAAACGTGCAGATGAAATTCAGTATGCTAAAGGCATCAATCCTGGTGATAAAGGTTATATTGATCATTTTCTACCAATTGTTGCAGATGCAGAAGCAGGTTTTGGTGGTGTATTGAATGCTTATGAATTAATGAAGAATATGATTGTGACAGGTGCAGCAGGTGTGCATTTTGAAGACCAATTAGCTGCTGTTAAAAAATGTGGCCATATGGGTGGTAAAGTTTTAGTACCAACTCAAGATGCAATACAAAAATTAAATGCTGCTCGACTAGCTTCAGATGTGATGGGTGTTCCAACATTACTTCTTGCGCGTACTGATGCAGAAGCAGCGACGCTGATAACGTCAGATGTAGATCCAATTGATGAGCCATTCTTAACAGGTAAGCGCACTCCAGAAGGATTTTATGAAGTTAAAAACGGACTTGAGCAAGCTATCTCACGAGGTGTTTCTTATGCGCCTTATGCAGATCTTGTGTGGTGTGAAACAGGCAAGCCAGATTTAGGATTTGCAAGAGAATTTGCAGAAGCGGTATTAGCTGAAAATCCAAATCAATTATTAGCATACAACTGTTCACCTTCATTCAATTGGAAGAAAAACTTAACTGATTCTCAAATTGCTTCATTCCAAGAAGATATTGCTGCAATGGGTTATAAGTACCAATTTATTACGTTAGCCGGTATTCACAACATGTGGTACAACATGTTTGATTTAGCTTATGAATATGCACAAGGCGAAGGCATGAAGCATTACGTAAATAAAGTTCAAGAGCCAGAATTTGAAGCGGCTAAGAAAGGTTATA
>CAYYGB010000053.1:0-6992 GCA_964471285.1 uncultured Candidatus Thioglobus sp. | reverse complement strand
TACGAGAGGACCGGAATGGACAAACCTCTGGTGTTTCGGTTGTGACGCCAGTCGCATTGCCGAGTAGCTATGTTTGGAAAGGATAACCGCTGAAAGCATCTAAGCGGGAAGCCCCTCCCAAGATGAGGTCTCCCTGACAGTTTAACTGTCCTAAAGATCCCTCGGAGACTACGAGGTTGATAGGCACGGTGTGGAAGTGTAGCAATACATGAAGCTAACGTGTACTAATTGATCGTGAGGCTTGACCATATAACACCCAAATTATTTGAATATTAATTTATTCAATCTATAGTTTTTGTGTTGATGTGTCATGCAATACACTGAGTAAGTGTACAAACTTTATAAATGTATTTAATTGTTATATCTCAGATTAATTTATTAATCAAGATATAGAAACTTTTTAATTAGCAACAGCTGTATTTAATACAGTATTGCAACCAGTTTGCTTAGTGACAATAGCAAGTGTGACCCACCTGATCCCATTCCGAACTCAGAAGTGAAACCACTTAGCGCCGATGGTAGTGTGGGGTCTCCCCATGTGAGAGTAGGACATTGCTAGGCTTTAATTCTAAAAACCCCAGAAATCATTACGATTTCTGGGGTTTTTTTTGGATTTTTTTACACTTGATCTTTAATATAGGATATAACTGTCAAAATTTAAAAAAATATGAGGAGAGAAAGAAAATGATAAATAAATTCTTTGATATTGCCAATCGCGGCAGTACGATTAAAACCGAGATTATTGCCGGTATTACAACTTTTTTAACCATGTCATACATCATTGTATTAAACCCTGACGTATTAAGTATGGCAGGCATGGATAAAGGTGCCGTCTTTACGGCAACCATTATCGCTGCTATTATTGGCTCATTAATCATGGGATTGTACGCAAACTATCCAGTTGTACTAGCGCCAGGCGTTGGTTTGAGTGCATTTTTTACTTTTGGTGTGGTAATGGGTATGGGCTACAATTGGGAAATTGCACTAGGTGCAGTATTCTTCTCAGGAATAATTTTCTTACTTATTAGTATCTTTAAATTAAGACAATGGGTAGTTGAAAGTATTCCAATGACTTTACGCTACGCTATTGCAGCAGGTATTGGTTTTTTCTTAGCGTTAATCGCTCTTAAAAACTCAGGACTAGTTGTTGATCATGCGGCTACTTTTGTTACCCTTGGCGATGTCACTAGACCAGAATCTCTACTAACCTTGTTTGGGTTGTTGATGATTGCTATTCTGGCTTACAGAAAAGTTATTGGCGCGGTCATGATTACTATTATTGCTATTACAGTTATTGCTTTAATGATGGGTATGATTGAGTTTTCAGGCTTTATGTCAATGCCACCTTCACTTGAGCCAACGTATATGAAGCTTGATATTGCTGGTGCATTTGATATCGCTATGATTGGCGTTATTTTCGCTTTCTTGTTTGTTGATCTTTTCGATACCTCAGGCACTTTAATTGCTGTTGCACATCAGGGTAATATGCTTGATAAAGATGGTAATTTACCTAATATGAAAAAAGCCATGACCGCAGATAGTGTCGCGACAATCGTTGGTGCTAGCTTGGGTACTTCTACTACAACCAGCTTCATTGAATCTGGTGCGGGTATTAGCGCTGGTGGACGAACTGGTCTTACTGCAGTCGTTGCAGCGGGTTTATTTTTTGTGGCTTTGTTCTTTGCGCCACTAGTTTCTATTGTGCCTTCGTACGCTACTGCTCCAGCTCTATTGTTTGTTGCGGTATTAATGTCTGCTGGCTTAGCTAAGGTTGACTGGTCTGACTTAACAGAAGCTGTTCCTGTACTTATAACGGTTCTAATGATGCCATTTACCTTTTCAATTGTTCAAGGTATCGCTTTTGGTTTTATTAGTTATGTGGTGATGAAGTTATTCACCGGTAAAGCGTCTTCTTTAAGCTCAGGTATGTATGTTGTTAGCGCTCTGTTCATTGCAAAATTTGTATTTCTATAACAATGACGGTAGAAAAAACGTATATTTCGGCGGATGACTTATTACTAGATTCTTTTAGACTAGGTGTTGCTATTCATAATAGCGGTTTTAAGCCAGATTTTATTGTTGGTGTATGGCGTGGTGGAACGCCGGTAGGTATTGCTATTCAAGAAATACTGGCTTATCTTGGTAATGACACAGATCATATCGCCATTCGAACCTCTTCTTATGACGGTATTGACGCTCAACGTGATCAGGTTCAAGTGCATGGTTTGGGCTATCTGATTCGTAATATCAATGCTGAAGATAAACTGCTATTGGTTGACGATGTGTTTGATTCTGGACGTAGTATTCAAGCTATTATTAATACATTGCACACCAAATCTCGCAAAAATACGCCGACAGATATTCGTATTGCCGTTCCTTGGTATAAGCCAGACAATAATAAAACTAACATTAAGCCTGAATACTATCTGCATAAAACTGATGATTGGCTAATCTTTCCTCATGAGATGGACGGTCTTAGTAAAGAGGAAATATTTGCTAACAAACCAGGGCTCAAGAGCATTTTAGCTAAAGTGAGCTAAATGATTGTTAGTTTGCATTAAATACTTAAAATCTTAGTTTAAAAATTTCAGAAATATTGAAAATGAGGATTTAAAGGCTAATAAACACCCACTTTTCATCGAAAAATAGCCAAAAAACAAGGTTTTAAGGTTATATTTCGATGATTATCTGCTTTTTATTGGCTATAAAGATAAAATTTTAGAAATTTTACGAATCAGCTAATTTTTGATCTATCCATGCTTATTAACCCAATTAATAAAGTCTGGCGCACTCAGTGCGCCAGATACACGGTCAATTTCTTGGCCATTTTTAAACATCACTAATGTTGGGATTGAGCGAATATTATATTTGCCAGAGATAGCTTGCTCAGTTTCTGTTTCAATTTTAATAAAACGCGCCTTAGGCTCTAATTGACTAGCAGCTTGTTTAAAAGTGGGAGCAAACTGCTGACACGGGCCACACCAGGTTGCCCAAAAATCTACAACCAAAAGCTCATCCGTTTTATCAATAGCGCGTGTTAGTTGGGCGCCATTCATTGAAACGGGTTCACCCTTATAAAGCGGCTTACTGCATTTTCCACAGTTTGGATTGTTGTTAAGTTTATCTGCTGGTAACTTGTTGAGACCGCCACAACTTGTGCACATGGTAATCATAAATAACTCCTAATTTTTTTATTTCGATAAGGAGTATCTAAGGGCGTTTAGGAGTGATTACAAGTTAAACGATGTTATCACTTGAGGATTCGTTCTTATAGGTAATGTCTTGTCGAGTGGACGGGCGCTTGGAGCGTGGTATTTTATTTTTCTTTTTGATGACTTTTTCTTCTTTAGATACAATCTGTTCTACCGACACAAGATCATTCACACTCTTTTTGATAGATTTAAAGGCTTTAGGCGCTTGAATTTCAACCATTTGCTGAATAATCCATTTTTCATCGACCTCGGTCATAGCGTGTTGGATTTTTTCGCCAAAGTAGCGCATGAATAGGTAATTTGGCTCGCCATCTTTAAATTCATAATCACTATAATCTTTAGAGCGAGCATTGTAAGTTTGAATAAATTCTTTCCAATGGTCGCCCGGACCAATGCGCTCGCCTTTATTTTCATGATAATAATCAGCTGATTGTTTGGCAAGCGCAATCACTAATTCTTGGCGTTTTTTGGCATCAAGAATGTCAAAAGATAGTCGATCGACACACTGAATTAAATAGCACAAGTATTCTTGAATCACATCAAATACCTGCTCTTTTTCAATTACATAAGCTTCATTGATTAAATCTTCTAAATGATTTTTAGTAATACGCCACGCGTTAAAAGCTAAAGCGCCAGCGATATCATCAATGGTTTTGACTTGGGTTTTGTGCCAGGTGCTTTTAACTCTCATTTAGCTGCATAATTAATTCTTAATAAGAGGATTTTAACAAGCAAAGCCAGGGCAATTACTTGTAATTACAAAGGGAAATTATTCGCAGTTGTAGTTTTTGAATGCGCCTAGATCATGCACTTCTGCAAAGCCCATCTGAGTTAGATAATTTTTGGCTGTTGCAGAGCGCGCGCCACTTAAACAATACAAAACTATCGCTTTATTTTTGTCAATAACATTGGTCGCATTCATGATGCCCTGAAGCGGTAAGCTGATAGCATTAGGCAGAGCGCCACGAGAAAATTCTGCTGTTGTTCGAACGTCTACAAGTTGCGCTCCATTAGCTAATAGTTTGCATGCATCAGCAGATGAAAAAGAGTTAAACATAGTATAATTTCCCGAATGAGTTTTATTTGAAATCTTTGGTTGACAAGGGCTTCAAATCAATATAAGGAAACTATTATATACCAATGCTAAGTATAAAGCAACTAAGAAATGACGTAGAGTCAGTCGCCAAAGCGCTTAGTAGGCGCAATTTTTCTTTCGATATCAAAGAGTTAACTGATTTAGAAAATAGAAGAAAAAAAAATCAGGTTAAAACTCAAGAACTGCAAAATCTGCGTAATACGCAGTCTAAGTCTATTGGTAAAGCCAAAGCAGCTGGTGAGGACATAAAACCTTTACTTCAAGCGGTGACCAATTTAGGTGACGAGCTTGAGAGTGCCAAGTCTGAATTGCAAGAAATTCAAACTAAAATTGACGATATCGCCTTATCTATGCCAAACATTCCTCATGAATCAGTGCCAGCTGGTAATTGTGAAGATGACAATGTTGAAGTGTCAAAATGGGGTGAGCCAGGTGTTTATGACTTTGAAGTTAAAGATCATGTTGATTTAGGTGAGATGCATGGCCTTGATTTTGAGACTGCGGCTAAAATTGCAGGCGCTAGATTCTCGGTCATGACAGGTAAAATGGCTCGTCTTCATCGCGCATTAACACAGTTTATGCTGGATCATCATAGTGAAAAAAATGGCTACACCGAAGCCTATGTACCGTACTTGGTTAATAGTGAATCTTTAACGGGAACAGGTCAATTACCTAAATTTGAGGCAGACCTGTTCAAGACGCATCTACACGGAGAAGAGGGTGAAGCTAAAACACTTTATCTAACGCCAACGGGCGAAGTTCCAATTACCAATATGATGCGTGATACCATCGTTAATGAAAAAGATTTGCCGTTGAAGTTTGTTGGTCATACGCCAAGTTTTAGATCTGAAGCGGGCGCTTATGGGCGTGACACACGTGGCTTGATTAGGCAGCACCAATTTGAAAAAGTAGAGCTTGTGCAGGTCGTTAAAGCGCAGGATTCTTATGCAGCTTTAGAAGTGTTAACATCTCATGCTGAAGGTATTTTGCAAGCGTTAGAATTGCCTTATCGAAAGGTAAATTTATGCACAGGTGATCTTGGATTTTCTGCTGCCAAAACGTACGATTTAGAAGTTTGGCTTCCGGGTCAAGATACTTATAGAGAAATCTCTTCTTGCTCGTGTTTTGAAGATTTTCAGGCGCGTCGTTTACAGCTAAGATATAAAAATAAAGAAACTAATAAGCCAGAACTATTGCACACATTAAATGGTTCTGGTCTCGCTGTAGGGCGAACTTTGGTTGCCGTATTAGAGAACCATCAGCAAGCTGATGGCAGTATTAAAATTCCAGCCGTGTTGCAAAGCTACATGGGCGGACTAGACGTTATTAATTAATAGGAGAAAAGAAGATGAATTTATTAGACTTAATTATTACCCCTGCATTCGCAGAAGATGTGGTGTCAGGTGCAGGCGATCCAATGGGCGGCTTGCCATTTTTAATTGTGATGTTTGTACTGATGTATTTTTTACTCATCAGACCGCAGCAAAAACGTGCGAAAGAGCATAAAGTTTTATTAGGCGCCCTTAAAGAGGGTGATGAAGTAGTAACTAACGGCGGTATCGTTGGAAAGGTTACTGCAGTTGAAGAGTCTTTTGCGACTTTGGAAATTGCCCAGAATGTTTTGGTCAAGGTTCAAAAGCAAGGTATTAATCAAAAGCTACCTAAAGGCAGCACTAAAATTTAATTAACCCGAGTTTTTCATGAATCAATTTTCTGCGCTAAAAAACACTTTAATCGCATTTTTCTTATTGCTATCTGTACTGTATGCGTTGCCTAATGTGTTCGGTTCAGATCTTGCAGTGCAGATTTCTGCTGCAGGTGATGCAGCCGTTTCTCAGTCTGATTTGGATAAAGTTAAAACCACACTTGATAATAAAGATGTGAGTTATAAATCAGTTGAATTGGTGGGACGTCGAGTCTTGGCAAGGTTTAAGGATAATAAATCTCAACTAAGCGCCAAAGAAGCCTTGAAACAAGAAATGGGGCGTAATTATGTTACAGCCCTTAACTTAGCACCATCGATACCAGCATGGTTGTCGAGCTTTGGCGGTAAGGCGATGTCACTTGGCTTGGATCTTCGTGGCGGCGTGCACTTTTTGCTAGAAGTAGACATGCAGACAGTGGCCAATATGTCGCTTGACAAATCTTACAATGAGTTACGCACATTGCTTAGAAAAGATAGGCTTTATAAGAGTATTAAGAAAGAAAGAGATGTTTTATTGGTTCACTTCAAAACACCTACATCAAAAGATGCCGGACTAGATTTGATTGACTCTGAATTAAGTGATCTAGTTGTGCTTGATGTTGCCAGTGACGATGAATTAGTCGTTAGTATTGGCATTAGTGAAAGTGCTCTGGCTGAAGCGAAAAGCCATGCATTAAAGCAAAATATTACCACGTTAAGAAACCGAGTCAATGAGCTGGGTGTTGCAGAGCCTATTATTCAGCAGCAAGGTTTAGAGCGCATTGTTGTACAACTTCCAGGTGTGCAAGATACGGCTCGTGCAAAAGAAATTCTTGGTGCAGTGGCAACGTTAGAGTTTCGTCTAGTTGACGAGAAGAATGACCCACAAACTGCTATTCAATCAGGCAGAGCACCAATCGGATCTAAGCTTTATTACTTTAGAGATGGGCGCCCATTATTGTTAAAAACTCGAGTGATTGCAACGGGTGAAAATATTACA
>CAYYGB010000052.1:0-7015 GCA_964471285.1 uncultured Candidatus Thioglobus sp. | reverse complement strand
ACTTTTTTAATCAATGCATAGCCATTTGATCCAAACAAATTAGGTAAATAGTCGTTGGCCTTTTCGTCAATAGTCACGCAAAATACTTTTAAGCCTAACTCTTTAGCGGCCAAGATTGCCTGCTTAGTGTCTTCAATGCCATACCTGCCTTCATACATATCCAAATCATTGGGCTTTCCATCAGTCAGAATTAACAATAATTGCTGTGTAGCCGTCTGGTCTTTTAGTAGGTTAGCTGCGTGGCGAATGCCTGCACCCATGCGCGTATAGTACCCCGGCTTAATACTGGCAATACGAGATCTAACAACGCCGCCATAGCTCTCATCGAAATCTTTTAGAGTGTGAATACGTATTGGATTAGTTTTACGCGATGAAAACCCGTACATACCAAACCGATCTCCTGTGGCTTTTAAGCTTTCTGCAAATAAATATAGACTGTCTTGAATAACATCAATCACCCGAGAGTCGTTATTCACCCAAGTATCCGTTGACAAGGATAGGTCAGCCAAAAGCAAACAGGACAAATCTCTAGCGCCGCTATTTAATTGTTTGTGGAGGTTTTCAAAGCCATTATCATGCCCCGAAAGTCTGTCTGCACGATACTGCAAGTAAGCTTCTATATCAATTTCCTGACCGTCACTTTGCTTGTAGTGCCATGTGCGTGCCGGCGTAATAGCCTGAAATTGATTGCGCAGTTTTTTTGCAGTTGCTTTTAGATGATCTGGTAATTGCGTACTTCCGCCCTTATCAGACAACAAACTAACCACTCGACACTTGTCTTCTATTAGTTTTTTTTGTTTCCAATCCCATTCTGGCAACAAGATTCCATCTTCTAGTACCTCGTCATCCATGGCCTCTGATGGCAGGTCAAGGTCAAACTTCATTTGCACTTTAGAGGCACGTTGGTTTCGAGCAATGGCTAGCTCATCTAAATCTTTAGCAACTTCTTTGGCATTATCAGGATCTTCGTCGTCATCCGTGGACCTGTCCATATTGGCAAACTCACCCCAGGTAAAAATATTCTCCATGCGTACAGAGATCAATCCGCGATCATGCTCTGGTGTTTCGACTCGCTTGGCTTGTTTTTTTCCTATATCGGTCGCGTCTTTTTGTTTGTCTGCCCTTTGATTATCGCTTTCACCAAAGCTGTCTTTGTGGCTATTCGAAAGTGTTGGTGGGTTTGGGTGTAACCAAAGTAATACGGGTCTTGGCATATATTTACTATCAGGCAGTGTTTTGACACTGCCTGGATTTTTAAGTGCCTTAACGATTGAATACTCTAAAGCTGCTTCACCCTTAGAGAGTTTTTCTTGGTCTGGTCGCTGATCAAGATGCGCTGCTAATAATCTAGTATATAAAGACTTCAAGCCTGGAAAGCTAGACAATGCTAGCTCGGTACGAGCCTGACTATCAATAAACCAAATGTGCGACTGAACGGGAATACAAGCTAATGTTGCCAGCCATAAATATAAATCTTTGTTGAGTGATGCCTTGGGAAAATAATCAATAGCCTCTGGCAATCTTAATGAGTTTTCATCAACCCAAGCAAACTCATATTTTTCTGTACTTCGAGCAATGCGCTTTAAAAAGCTGCGCTCAGAGTGGTATTCATTCGCGTCTGTTTGTGCAATAGTAAGAGAGCCGTTGCCGCCCAATGCCCGAAAAAATATACCAATGGTTTTTTTTACTTGCTTTAAAGTGACCAGCTCTTCTGGATAACTTTTATCTGCAATTCTGGTGATAAAATTATGCCAAATTTCTCCAACGTGCTCTTCCATGACTAGTCCTTAGGTAAATAACGACCAATAATCGGATACTGCCAGGGTTGAGATGACATCGCTTTAGCGAGCCCTAATGCACCAAAAACCACCAAAGTTGAATGCACTAATGTGAAATAAAGAATAATCCACATCCAGATATAGGCACTACTAAAGCCACCAAAAAACAATAGCATACTGATAATAATAACAATCAATGCAGCGCCAATTAAGCTGGTGTAGAAGGTTTGCGTCAAGTGAGATTTGGCCAATTCGGACTGCCCTCTACGATACTTAATAAAGACATAAGCTAATAATACAAACGCCAGGCCAGGCAGAAATAGTAAATTAGCCAAATATAGTATTTCAGCAATGATGGCTATTTTTTTGTTGTTATCCAAGGATTGCATTTACAACTTCCATTAATGCTTCTATAGTTTCTTGATCATCCGTTAGCGGTTCAACCAGGGCAGCTCGACAAGCAGATTGTGCATCTAGTCCACTAACCATTAAGGTGGCTGTATAAATCAGCAAACGGGTTGAGGCTGCCTCTTCTAAGTCATGGTCCTTTAGAGCGCGCAAGGCGTTGGCTAAGCCGACCAATTTTTCGGCTGTTGCCTTATCAATTTGCGTTTCTGCCAAGAGTATGTAGATTTCAGTTTCTGCATCAGGAAAATCAAAACTCATCGCACTAAAGCGCTGTCTAGTTGAAGGCTTCATGCCTTTTAAAAGATTTTGATAGCCTGGGTTATAAGAAACAACCAGCATAAATTCTTTAGGCGCTTCAAGTGTCTCACCCGTTCTTTCGATTGGTAGGATTCGACGATCGTCTGTCAGCGGATGAAGCACGACTGTCGTGTCTTTTCGCGCTTCTACCACCTCATCTAGATAACAAATGGCACCCTCTCGAACGGCCCGAGTTAAAGGTCCATCACACCAGTAAGTGCCTTTCTCATTAATCAGGTGTCTACCCACTAAATCAGCAGCTGTTAAATCATCATGACAAGCGACTGTATAAAGCTCGCGCTCCAATTTAGCCGCCATATGACGAATAAATCGCGTCTTTCCACACCCGGTTGGGCCTTTAATTAATAAAGGTAGTTGGTTTTTATAGGCGTGCTCAAAAAGCTCAACCTCATTACCTTGTGGCTTATAAAAAGGTATCTTTTTTTGTTTTTCTGTATTCACAATATCTTTCTCCTATGCTGTAAATGCAATATAAATAGCGCTAGACAATAGCATTAACCAAATGAGGATTGGCCAACGCCAAATGCCTTTAACAAATCCTAGCTGCATAAATTGCTCACTAATCATTGCCCCTTTTAAAATTGCAATGGCAAACACTAGTAATGAAATTTCAAGACTATGATTTTGAGTTTCACCAATTTGATAGGTTGCCACTGTTAGACCTACCAAAACAATATAGCCCAACGTTGTTATCGTTGCTTGGTTTTTAATATTCATCACATTAAATAAACCAAAGGAAACAAAATAATCCAAACCAGATCAACCATATGCCAATAACTAGCACCTGACTCCAAGCCGTTATGGTCTTGATTAATATAACAACCCTTTCTGATATTATTCGCCAGCACCGCCAATATAACCATGCCAAGAGCTACATGCAAATAATGAAAAAATGCCATTGACAAGTAAAACATGTAAAACGTATTGGTGCTCAGTGTAATACCTTGATCGATATGATGTGCAAACTCAAAGGTTTTGATAATCATAAAAACCAGGCCCATCAACAGCGCAAGCAACATGAAAATAAATGCCTGTCGCTGCTGTAATCGCTTAACTGCCAATACGGCCTGCACCACAAAATAACTACTGGTAATTAAAGCCAGTGTATTCCATAGTGCCGATCGCCTATCTAGGTTTTGTTGATAAAATTCAAACAGCTCAATATTATCAATTCGCGTCACTGCATAAGAGACAAAAAATAAACCAAAAACCAGTAGCTCAGCCATAATAAAAATCCATATGGCTAGGTCACCCGGTGGGTATTTCATGACTTTAATCAAGATTTTAATTCCATATTGAAAAAAAAGCCGGTAGCTTAACTACCGGCTTTAAATGTCCTAGTGATTGATTATTTAGGCAACTCTACTTCAGGTTGGTCTCTGCCAACAAAGAAGCTCGCTACATAGACAATCAAACCAATTAAGAATATGATTCCTGCACCTTCACGCAACCAATAAAATAGTTCGATCTTATCTTGAACCACCATAAACGGTAAAGGGTTGTCACCCATTCTTTGCAAGAAAACCTGCACAATGCCTGCACCCGTTAAGAATAGTGTAATAAACACCATCGAAACTGTCATTAGCCAGAACGACCACATCTCAACTGTTTGAGAAATCTGACTATTAGCCGCTTTACGACCATTTAGCATCGGCATTGCATACGAAATAATGGCAAGAACAATCATGACGTAAGCACCGTAAAAAGCCATATGACCATGAGCTGCAGTAATTTGCGTGCCATGCGTATAGTAATTTACAAATGATAGAGTATGTAAGAAGCCCCATACACCTGCTCCCAAGAACGCCATCACTGCTGTACCTAATGCCCATAGAACTGCTGGTTTATTTGGATGCTGACGACGACGCTTGTTAACCATATTAAAGGCAAATATTGTCATCATAAAGAATGGAATCGGCTCTAAAGCTGAGAATATAGATCCCCACCACTGCCAGTACCCCGGTGTACCAATCCAAAAGAAATGATGTCCTGTACCAATAAGGCCTGTAATCAATGCCATGGCAATAATAACATACAACCATTTCTCAATCACTTCGCGATCAACCCCTGTTGTTTTAATCAGCACGTAGGCTAATAAAGAACCCAGGATTAATTCCCAAACACCTTCAACCCATAAATGCACTACAAACCACCAAAATAGCTTATCAAGCACAATGTTGTCTGGATTATAAAAAGAGAACAGGAAGAACACTGCCAGTCCAACTAGACCAATTAACAGCACCAAGTTGATTACCGTTTTCCTACCTTTTAGAATTGTCATGCCAATGTTATATAGGAATGCCAAGGCAACGATCACAATACCAATTTTAGTAATAGTTGGCTGCTCTAAGAATTCTCGTCCCATGGTTGGCAACAGATCGTTCATGGTGATTTCTGCAAGTGTCGCATAAGGAACTAACAAGTAACCAAGAATAGTTAACACGCCTGCCACCAAGAAAACCCAAAACATAACCTTGGCTAATATTGGACTGTGTAGCTCAGTTTCCGCTTCATCAGGCACCATGTAATAAGCGGCGCCCATAAATCCAAACAACAGCCATACAATCAATAAGTTTGTGTGCACCATACGCGCAACATTAAATGGGATTTCTGGGAACATAAAGTCACCAACAACGTATTGCATACCCATAATCACACCGAATAATATTTGTCCTATGAACAAACCAATTGCGGCAATAAAGTAAGGTTTTGCAACCATTTGTGAAGTATATTTCATATTATTACTCCTTATCCTTGAATGTTAGGTGGCCAATTTTGGTTGTTTATTTCTGAAACGTACTTCAGAAATTCTGCAACCGCGTCTAGCTCATCATCTGTTAAGTTAAATTGAGGCATGCTACGTCGACCTGGTATACCATTTTTTGGTCTGTACTTAATAAACGCAATAATTGCTTCTTTACCGCCCATGCGTATATAGGCATTACCTAGCTCGGGTGCAAAGTAAGCACCTTCGCCCATTAGCGTATGACAACCAATACAGTTATTGTTCTCCCATACGTGTTTACCTTTGGCGACCTGTTCGGTTAAGTTTTCTCTGTTGTCAGTTTTTGGCAACGACTTCACTGTATCAAACGTCAAAACCAAAAGCAGTAAAAAAAAGAACATGGATCCGCCATAAAAAATATTACGGGCCATGGACTTTGTAAATGCTTGTGACATAAAATCCTCCTCTTATTTAATAAATATAAGCTTTAGACAATAACCGTAATTTATTTATGGTTATTACCTGAGCTATCCAGTCAAGTTTATAGTGAGGCCGATAAAAAAGAATTGACCTAGGTCAAGAAAATAAAATAATATCTAGGCCAGATACCTAAATATTCAAATATTGGGATTATTGGTAAGGCTTGAAAACGAAAAAACCCAGAGTAAAAAACCCTGGGTTTAGATATGGTGCCGAAGGCCGGACTCGAACTGGCGACCTACTGATTACAAATCAGTTGCACTACCAACTGTGCTACTTCGGCAATAAACGCAAATTATACCAAGAAGTTACAACTACTATTAAAAAAATAGCTTGGCATTTTGTATATTTTTATTGACTAAAAAAACGCCTCAATTAAGAGACGTTTTCTTAGGTGTTCTTACCTGTATTTTCTAATAAAAATATAGGTAGATTTTGTTCTATTTAGTTTCTGGCTTAGCAGCTGGAACTGGTGTGCCGCCGCCTAACTGGTGAACATAAACGACAAGCTTCTTAAGTTGCACCGCATCAATCACACTAGAGTGTCCAAATGCTGGCATTACTGCGTTTTGTGTTTGTGCGTCATGACCTTGGTTAACACCGTGAAGAATCGTGCGTACAACTGAAGCATGCTGATCATCTGATTTAAAGCGATAAATGCTATCGCTTAAATTAGCCGAACCTAACATTTGATTACCTGCCATTGTCGGACCATGACAACCAATACAACCCTTGCTCATGTAAAGTGCTTTTGAAGCAGGATTTGGCTTGCCTTGCGCACCTTTGCCTGTTTCAATTAAGAATGTTGCTAGTTCTCCAGCCTGCTCATCAGTAATACCAAGCATACGAGCTGGCATGTTGCCTTTTCTACCGATATTAAGTGTTTGCTCGATCTTAGCTAATGATCCGCCATATAGCCAATCATCGTCAGCCAAAATTGGGAAGCCTGCATTGCCTTGACCACCTGCGCCATGACAAGCGGCACAATTATCACCAAATAATGTTTTGGCTGTTTTAACCGCGTAGGTTTTTAGCTCTTCATCACGAATAATATCTTCTAGTGAAGAGTCTGCAATGGCTTGTTCAGTTGCTGCAAATTTCTTTTCACGATAAGCTTCAAGCTCTGCAACACTCTCATCCATCTCTGTAATTTGAGTCCATCCTGCTGCACCTTTATAGTGTTCACCAAACCAAGGAATACTTGGGTAGTAGAATGAATAAACAACAACCGCTACAAGACCAATAAACATGGCTTGCATGTACCATCTTGGTGGGCGATTATCTAGCTCTCTTAAATCTTGTTCAT
>CAYYGB010000051.1:0-7237 GCA_964471285.1 uncultured Candidatus Thioglobus sp. | reverse complement strand
AAGATTAAGCTCTTTCAATCGTAAAGATGTACTTACCAGCATCTTCAGTTGTAGAAACTAGCTTGTTTCCAGTTTGATTACAAAAAGCTTCAATGTCTTTTACTGAACCAGCATCTGTCGAAATTACGTCTAAGATCTTACCAGTATCCATTTTTGATAAAGCTTTCTTAGTTTTTAAAATTGGTAATGGGCAGTTTAAGCCTGATGCATCTAAAGTTTCGTCAGCCATTGGTGGACTCCTTTTTGTTTTTTTAATTAAAAAATATCATCTTGTTTTTTTGTAAACAAGTTCGCCTATTTTAGTCGCACAAGGCTGAAGAGTCAAATATAATGAACTCATGATAAAGATTATTACCCTATGTTCGTTTCTAGCTACTAATGCTTATGCATTAAACCTACCTCAGACTAATCTGTCTGAATCACTCCAAGAGCAAAAGCAAGGTAACGAATTCTTGCAAATTATCTGGAATACCGACAGAGTGGTTGGTGATGTGGAGACTCAGGTCTATTTAAAAAAAATTGGCCATGAATTAAGCACTTTTAGTGAAGACCCTTCTAAGCATTTTGATTTTTTAATGCTGAATGATAATAGTATTAATGCTTTTGCTGGTCCTTATGGCTATATTGGTGTGCATACGGGTATGTTACTTAGTTCGGAGTCAGAGTCAGAATTAGCGGGTGTTTTATCCCATGAAATGTCGCATGTTACTCAAAATCATCTGAGTCGTTTTAGTGAAAAAACTGACAAACAAACTTATATCATGGTGGCTGGAATGCTCGCTGCTGCACTGGTTGATAATACCAATGCATCCCAAGCCATTGCCGCTTCAACCGTTGCTGGAACGGCGCAACAAAATATCAACTTTACGCGTGAACACGAATGGGAGGCCGATAGAATTGGCACCAATATGTTGATCAAAACAGGCTTTGATCCAAGCGGCATGGCGCATTTTTTTGAAAAATTAAAAGACGATCCTAATGCACAAGAATTTTTAAGATCTCATCCGTTAAGTATCAACCGAGTCTCTGATGCAATGCAACGCTCTAGTCGATTAACGGGCGATTATCGAGAGGATTCATTTGAGTATCAAACCATTAAAGCTAAGTTGTATTACCATCAGCATAAGCGCATTAAGCTTGATAAAGACGCAAGTGTAACTTTATATATGCAAGCCTACGAAGCGTTAGAGGGGCAAAAATATACCCTCGCTAAGAGCTATGTTGATCAACTTTTAGAGCAAAACCAAAGTGCACCAAGCTATATTTTAGCAGGCAGAGTTTATTCTAAATTGGGTCAGCTAGAAATAGCACAACAACACTTCTCAAAAGTTTTACAAACAGAGTCAGGTGTTTATTATGCAGCTAAGGCTTATTTAGAAAATCGTCAAACTCAAAAAGGTATTCAACTTTTAAGACGCTATTTAAAACAAAACTCAGGCACTTATCAGTCGCATAAGTTACTATCTTCTTTATATGTGGATACGGGAAGCTTAGACCGTGCACATATTCACAATGCTAAGGCGTTAGCAACTCAAGGCAAGCTTGATGAGGCGATAGATCGCTACGAGAGAGCGAAGTCGACTACTCGCTCTCAAGATTTATTTGATGTGATTAATGTTGAAATCGAGCGCTTAGAAAAGCGAATAGATCTTTATAAAGAATTACTTTAAAGGTATTTAAGCACCGACAACTTTAACGCCATTAGGAGTGCCTAATAATAAAACATTGGCACCACGATTGGCAAACAAACCATTAGTAACGACGCCAACAATACTATCTAGCTTTGTTTCTAAGGCTTTAGCATCAGTAATCTTCAAACCTTTAATGTCTAGAATTTGGTTACCGTTGTCAGTAGTGAAATCTCTAAGAATGACTTGACCACCAATTTCTTTTTCAATAGTGCGTTTAACATGGTTAGCCGCCATTGGAATAACTTCAACAGGTAATGGAAATTCGCCCATAACTGCCACTAATTTTGATTCATCAGCAATACACACAAAGCGCTCAGCAACTGCAGCTACAATCTTTTCACGTGTTAACGCGCCACCACCACCTTTGATAAGGTTTAAGCCATCATCAGACTCATCAGCGCCATCAATATAAACAGAAATTGTCTCAACGTCGTTTAAATCAAATACTTTAATACCATGAGCTTCTAAGCGATCCGCTGTTGCAACTGAACTCGCCACAGCACCAGTAATATCGTCTTTCATGGTGGCCAAAGCATCAATGAAAAAATTAGCGGTAGAGCCTGTACCCACGCCTATAATAGTATCCTTAACAACATATTTAAGTGCTTCTTGTGCAACGTCGAATTTCATTTCGTCTTGAGTCATGATGTGCTCCAATTTTTTTTATATATTCAATCAATTATACCCTGAGAGCCCACTTTATCTATTATGAAAAAAATCATTCTTGCGAGTAATAACACTGGAAAAATACGCGAATTCAACGCCATGCTTACGGGTGTTTACGAGGTGGTTTCTATGAGTGATATGAATGTTAAAGAGGTGCCAGAAACTGGGCTAACCTTTGTCGAAAATGCACTGATTAAAGCACGTAATGCTAGCATGCAATCGGGCTTGCCAGCACTTGCAGATGACTCAGGTATTGTGGTGGATGCACTTGGTGGCGCACCTGGTATTTATTCTGCACGCTATGCGGGTAATCACGGCGATGATGAGGCTAATACACAAAAGTTGCTAGATGATATGGCGCAAGTAGCTGATGCTCAGCGCTCAGCACGTTTTTGGTGTGCTATTGTTTTTGTTGAGCATGCAAATGACCCAACACCAATTATTATTCAACGAGGCTGGGAAGGTGAGATTATGCGCGAAAAGTCGGGTGAAAATGGCTTTGGCTATGATCCTATTTTTTACGTGCCAACCCACAAAAAAGCTTCTGCTGAACTCTCTCCAGAGCAAAAAAATAATATCTCTCATCGAGGTAAAGCACTACAAGCACTTTTGAATGAATTAAAAAATTAAATTAAGATGCTAGAATTACCCCCACTTTCACTCTACATTCATTACCCCTGGTGTGTTAAAAAATGCCCCTATTGTGACTTTAACTCTCACGAAGATGGTGATAAAAGTGGCTATATTGAAGAATTACTGATAGATTTAGACGAAGATTTAAGCTATATTCAAGGCCGATCTATTCATTCAATCTTTATAGGTGGAGGCACACCCAGCTTAATGTCTGAACAAGATTTATCACAGTTGTTTACTGGGCTAAGACAAAAACTTAATTTTGATCAAAATATTGAAATTACCTTAGAAACTAACCCAGGTACCTTTGAGATTGATAAATTTAAAGCTTTCAAAAAAATAGGTATTAACCGATTATCAATTGGCGTTCAATCTTTTGACAACCAAAATTTGAAAGCCTTAGGTCGGATTCATAGCGCTCAAGAGGCAACTAAAGCTTGTATTGAAGCGAGTAAGATTTTTGATAATTTCAATATTGACTTAATGTATGGACTGCAAGGGCAATCCACAGTTGAATGTTTGTCCGATCTACAACAAGCAATTGAGCTTAATCCTACGCATATTTCTTTTTATCAGCTCACCATTGAACCTAATACTTTATTTGCAAAATTCCCGCCTTTACTGCCAAAAGATGATGATATTTGGTCTATGGGTGAAGCGGGTGTAGGTCTGCTAGAGCAAAATGGTTTTTCTAGATATGAAGTGTCAGCTTTCAGTAAGCAGCCTTCAAAGCATAATATCAATTATTGGGAGTTTGGTGATTACCTCGGTATTGGTGCAGGCGCACATGGAAAAATTACTCTCATGGATGATCAAAAAATGATCAGAACACTTAAATCTAAGGCGCCCAAAGATTATATTGAAAATCGTAAAAAAACGACTGAGCCAATTGATAATCTGGCATTTGAATTTATGCTTAATGCACTCAGACTAAAAGAGGGGTTTGATGAGTCTTTATTCTCTAGTAGAACAGGAGAATCAATAACCTCAATCCATGATAAACTTGATCAAGCAAAGGATTTAGAACTCTTAAAACAGTGCGGATCTAAACTTTATCCTACCCAAAAGGGCTTTGATTTTTTAAATGATTTACAGGCATTATTTTTATGAAAATTTTAACAATTCTACTAAGTACTTTATTACTAACAAGTTGCTTTAGTGATGATGCGCCAATAAGTAGCGCTCAGTTAGGTCAAGTAACTTTCGAGCAGAACTGCGTTTCTTGTCACGGAAAAGATGGGGAGGGGATTGTAAAAGATTGGAAGAAAAGACAAGCTGACGGAAGCTACCCTGCACCTCCGGTTAACGGCTCGGCACACGCATGGCATCACTCACCAAAAACTTTATTAAGTACCATTAATAATGGCGGCGCTAAATTGGGTGGACAGATGCCAGCTTTTAAAGATCAATTAAGTGAAGAAGAAAAACAAGCCTTATTAGATTACATGTATAGCCTTTGGCCTAAAGACATTCAAGCTAAATATAGCGTTAAATTTAAGTAGTTATTTTTAAGCTGTTCAAGAATAGCTGTTATCGGTAAAATGCGTTGTTAAATAGAATTTATATTAGAAATTATGTCTGAAAATACACATAACATTGCCAGCGTCCTTACGGAAAGCTTGCCATACATCCAAAAATTTCAAGGCAAAACCATTGTCATTAAATATGGTGGCAACGCCATGGTCGATGAAAAGCTTAAATCAAGCTTTGCACGTGACATTGTTCTGATGAAATCTGTCGGCATGAATCCAATTGTGGTTCATGGTGGCGGACCTCAAATTGGCAAAACCCTAGAAAAAATCGGCAAACAAAGTGAGTTTGTTGGTGGCATGCGTGTGACTGACTCTGAAACCATGGACGTGGTGGAAATGGTATTGGGCGGTTTGGTTAATAAAGAAATTGTTAATTTAATCCATCAACACGGTGGCCACTCGATCGGGTTAACTGGAAAAGACGGTAGTTTAATTTCAGCCAAGAAGCTTCAGCATGTTGATCATCCAACTTCAGAAATTATTGATTTGGGCCATGTTGGCGAGGTTGATAAAATTGACACCTCAGTTATTGAGCTATTATTAAAAGGTGATTTCATTCCTGTGATCGCACCAATTGGCGTGGGCAAAGATGGCTTTTCTTATAACATTAATGCCGATTTAGTCGCAGGCGCTATCGCCCAAGCACTCAATGCAGAAAAACTTATTTTACTAACCAACACATCAGGCTTACTAGATTCTAAAGGCGAGCTGTTAACAGGTTTGGATGCAAAAATGGTGGATGAGCTAATTGAAGACGGTACGATTTATGGCGGCATGCTGCCTAAAATTGGCTGTGCATTATCAGCGGTTAAAGATGGCGTGAAATCTACACATATTATTGATGGCCGTGTTCCGCACGCCGTTCTTTTGGAAGTTTTTACAGATAACGGCGTTGGTACGCTGATCACGTGTAATGAGTAAAGAGCATCGCAATACTATCAAGGTAGTCGACTGCCAGGTTTTGGCACATTATAAGTATGAAGGCGATCAATACATTATTACGCTTGCCTCAGATGTTATTGCCAATGAAACTAAGCCGGGCCAGTTTGTGCATATTTCTGTGTCAGATGCACTACCCATGAGACGCCCAATTTCAGTCATGTCTGTTGATAAAGAAAATGCAACTTTTGATTTATTATATAAAGTCGTTGGCAAGGGGACACAGCAATTATCTGAGCGCAAAATTGGCGATGTGTTAAGTGTGATCGGCCCAATTGGCAACGGTTTTACAATGACAGACAAAAAGCGACCATTATTAATTGGTGGCGGCGTTGGCATGCCGCCTATGGTTGCTATTGCACAATCGATCAAAGACAGTGATTACCAGCCCTTTGCTATTTTAGGCTCTGAAGTGCCATTCCCTTTCGATGCACAAGTGGCGAGTGATGAAAAAGATTACCAAGGTGCAACGCACACCATGCCCGAGTTTGAAGACTGGGGTATTGAGTGTCGTTTGGCCAGTTTACAAAACTACGAAGGTTCTTTTAAAGGCTACGTAACCGATCTTGCTAAGGTTTATTTAGACGGCTTGTCAGCAGAAGAGCTTGCCCAAGTTGAGGTGTATTCTTGTGGCCCACACCCAATGCTTGAAGCAGTTGCCAAATTAGCTAAAGAGTACAACTTACCTTGCCAAGTGTCGCTAGAAGAGAACATGGCGTGTGCTGTGGGTGGTTGTGCAGGTTGTGTGGTTGAGGTGCAAACGGATAATGGCCCAGCTATGAAGCGTGTATGTGTTGATGGCCCAGTATTTGACGCAACAACAGTCTTTTAGCTTCTCTTTTTCCATTCCAACTGTGTTAGATTTAAAAAAATACTTAGTTGCGTAGATTTACTACGCGCCTTCATATTTTTTAAATCCGCCTTGTGCTGGCGATATACAGCAGTCCTCTAGGAGGGCAATGAACAAAATACTTGCTAAAACCAATGCCTATGATTGCTGAAAATTTAAAAAATGTTCAAAACCGTATTAATACTGTTGATCCGAAAAATAAAGTAACACTTATTGCGGTTAGTAAAACCAAGCCAGCTTCAGATCTACAGCAAGCTATTGACGCAGGGCAAAAGCATTTTGGTGAAAACTACCTACAAGAAGCCTTAGAAAAAATTCAAGCATTAAAAGGCCAAGATTTAATTTGGCATTTTATCGGCCCCATTCAATCTAACAAAACCACTAAAATTGCCCAAAATTTTGCCTGGGTTCATAGTGTAGATCGGCTAAAAATAGCAAAGCGGCTAAATGATCAGCGCCCAGAAAACATGGAAAAGCTCAATGTTCTTTTACAAGTCAACATTGACAACGAACCTACTAAATCGGGCGTATTAATTGATGAAATTGATGAATTAATGCCTCATTTCCAAAATTTCCCAAATATTTCTCTTCGAGGGTTTATGTGTATTCCAAACCCTGCCCATTCAGCACAAAGTTTCGCCAAAATGGCTCAAATACTCAATAAATACCCAAATTTAGACACTTTATCCATGGGAATGAGCGCTGATCTTGAATTAGCCATCGAAAATGGGGCTACTTTCGTGAGAATTGGCAGTGATATCTTCGGAAAAAGAGCTTAAAAGCTTCATTCGCAAAATTTGTCAAATTTTTAGCTAGAAAATTACCCAGATTTAAGGGTTAGTCTATTGGCTTTTCTTAAGCCAAGCACTTCTTAAGTACAAGTATCCAAAGAAGAAAATAAATCCACCAATAGTATCGCCAGGAAG
>CAYYGB010000050.1:0-7282 GCA_964471285.1 uncultured Candidatus Thioglobus sp. | reverse complement strand
AGTCAAATGCGCTGCACCAGGACTCATATAAAGCATATCGCCCATACCTAGTAATTGTTCAGCGCCACCCTGGTCGAGAATGGTGCGAGAATCTACCTTGCTTGAGACTTTAAAGGCAATTCTAGTTGGTATGTTGGATTTGATAAGACCGGTGATAACGTCAACACTTGGACGCTGAGTAGCGATGATAATATGAATACCAGCGGCACGTGCTTTTTGCGCTAAACGCACAATTAGAGCTTCAACACGTTTGGCTTTAGTGCGATCTTCTTGAGCCAATGCGCCTAGCATATCGGCGTATTCATCAATCACCAGCATGATCAGTGGCAATGCTTTTAGCTCTTGTGCTTCTTCGCCTTCTTGCGCTGTATTTTTATTAAAACTTGGGTCTAGTAATGGCTCGCCCTTTTCTTTAGATTTTTTGAGTTTTTCATTAAAACCGTCAATATTTCGAACACCAAATTTGGCCAGTAACGAATAGCGACGCTCCATCTCGTTAACACACCACCAGAGTGCGGATGCCGCCTCGTTCATGTCGGTAACAACGGGTGTTAATAAGTGTGGGATGTCTGCATATATCGCTAACTCAACAATTTTCGGATCGATCATAATGATGCGAACTTCATCAGGCTTGGCTTTGTAAAGCACACTTAAAATCATGGCATTCAAGCCAACTGACTTACCCATGCCCGTGGCACCAGCTACTAATAGATGAGGCATTTTTGACAAATTAGCAACAATAGGATGCCCGTTAATATCCTTGCCTAAACCCATAGAAAGCGGGGAGCTGGATTTGGCAAACTCTTCAGAAGCAAGCACCTCTTTAAGGCTGATCATTTCTCGTGTTTCGTTAGGAATTTCCAAGCCGATAACAGGCTTGCCAGGAATCACGTCAACAATACGCACACTCTCAACCAACAAAGCGCGAGCTAAGTCTTTATTCAGATTCATGATTTGAGACACTTTAACGCCTGGTGCCAAGGACAGCTCGAACTGAGTAACAACTGGCCCTGGGGTAACCGTGGTGATGGTGACGTCAAAACCAAAATCTTTGAGTTTTAACTCAACTTGTCGAGACATGTTTTCCAGTACTTGTTCAGAAAAACCGTGGGTATTGTTAGCGGGCTCATCCAGTAAATCTAAGCTAGGCAGGCCTGCAATTGTTGTTGTATTAAATAGGTTCGAAGAGGCAGCTTTTTTTATTTTTTTAACTTGGGCGGCTTTAACCTTGGCAACAACACTTGGTTTTTCTATCGGCTTAGGCGTGATCTTAAGTTTGTCCGGTTTATTGAGTTTAGCCTTGGCACGTCTCTGTTGAATGTTGGCAAAAAAAGCACCCAGCGTACTACCAGTAGAAGAAAAAATATTAATCCAAGAGGCGCTAGCAACAATGCTAAAACTCACCATGATAATACCTAGATAAACAATAAACGAGGCGCCACCAAACAGTACGCCAAAGTAATCATGCATGCTAATACCAAGATAACCTCCCGAGGAGCCCATATTGGTGAAATTCTGAGCAAGAAAGGCACTGCTAAAAGCAATGAGAATAATCAGAGAGAAGTTACGGATCAAGATAATTGTCTTGGGCGATTTGGGCTGCTCTGCACTTTTATGAACACACCAACCGAACCAGCTAAGTGCTATTGGAATGATGTAGGCACTAAAACCCAGAATAGATAACGAGATATCGCTTAAATAAGCACCAAAGATACCGGCTAGATTAGCAACCGATGCATCAAGGGCGACATCGCCAGACCACGGGTTCTCGTGGGAAGAGTGAGTAAGTAGTGCTGCTAAATAAACAAGACCAATAGCGACAAGCGTAATAAAGAGTATCTCACTACTGGCTTTTGTGCGTGGCTTTTGTCGGTTTTTTTTAACTTTGATTGATGTATTTTTTTTCAAGGGGATTTGCTCTTGCTCTATAATGTTTGAATCTAAAAGGCTGATTTTGGTCTGGTTATAAGTATAAAGGATTGGAGTATAAATGAGTGAAAATAAACATTGTAAGGTATTGATTGTCGGTTCAGGTCCCGCAGGTTATTCAGCAGCTGTTTATGCAGCGCGTGCAAATTTAAGCCCAGTGATGGTTAGTGGTATGGAGCAGGGTGGCCAGCTAATGACAACAACTGATGTGGATAATTGGACTGGTGATGATGAGGGCGTTCAAGGGCCTGAGTTAATGGAACGTATGAAAAAACATGCTGAACGTTTTAATACTGAGATTATTAATGACTACATTACTTCAGTTGATTTTTCAAAGCGCCCATTCACTTTAAAAGGCGGCTCTACAACATACACTGCAGACTCAGTTATTATTGCTACGGGCGCATCAGCACGTTATTTAGGTTTGGAATCTGAAGAGACCTTCAAAGGCAAGGGTGTTTCAGCCTGTGCAACCTGTGATGGATTTTTCTATCGTGGTCAAAAGGTTGCGGTTATCGGTGGTGGTAATACAGCGGTCGAAGAAGCATTGTTCTTATCTAATATCGCTGATCATGTCACCATTGTTCATAGAGGTGAAAAATTCTCTAGCGAAAAGATTCTCTCTAATCAACTTATTGAAAAATCAAAAAATGGCAATATCAGCATTGAGTACAATCAAAACTTAGACGAAGTGTTGGGTGATGACATGGGCGTTACTGGCCTTCGTTTGAAGAATAACGACGGTGCTACTAAAGATATTGATGTTCACGGTGTCTTTATTGCGATTGGACATACGCCAAATACAGGTATCTTCGAAGGCCATCTTGAGATGAACCACGGCTATTTGCAAGTGCAAAGCGGCACTCAGGGTAATGCAACACAAACGTCAGTAGAAGGTGTGTTTGCAGCAGGTGATGTTGCAGACCACATTTATCGCCAAGCGATTACTTCGGCTGGCTCAGGTTGTATGGCAGCTTTAGATGCTGAGAAATTTTTAGGCGAATAGTTTTTTATAAAGCACAGGATTTATTGGTATAATTCTGACTTTTACGGCCGCATAGCTCAGTTGGTAGAGCAAGGGATTGAAAATCCCTGTGTCCCTAGTTCAATTCTAGGTGCGGCCACCACATTTAAAAAAGCGCACCTTGGTGCGCTTTTTTATTGTCTGAGTGTTTCTGAACTATTATTAAGACAAGACAGGTAAGCGTCTCAAAATACAACCACTACGCACTTAAGTTGAATTATTTTGGACGTAAAAATACCCCTAAGCAAAGATGATTAGCTATAGTTTGATGTTTAGGGGTAATGGAATAAGATTGGGCGGCTCATGTTAAAATCTTGAGGAGAAAATAAGGAGAATGTCGCCCAAAAGAATAACGACTATCTTGGGGGAAAGTTGATGTTATTCAGTTTATTATTATATACTAATTTAGATTATTGTCAACATAAAGTTGTCAATATTTTAGTCTGAGTTGTTAAAAGATCACTTTTTGGTATGATCTTTTATAAGACTACTTCTTAGCTTTAGGTTTAAGCTTTAACAATCTAGGAATTGGGCAATTCTTTACCCATAGGTTGTAAATTTTAATCATGGTTATCTCCATAAGTTAGTTAGTAAATTGATAGCCCAAAGCGCTAAACATCGTCTCTTGGCTACGCCATTGTTTCGATTTCTCTAACAATTCTTGACCTGCCACGTTAAAACTGTAGTCAGTGGCATGGTAGTTATTCGCCCTATTAGCTCTATTAGAGGCAGCTTGATAAGGCTTAAAAATATTTTGCTGTTGTTGTATTTCAGGGTTAAACGAATAATATGAGCTTCTTGCTTCAACTGATAATGTGATGCCCAATGTTGATGTCAACATAGCCAGGATTAGCAATAACCTTTTCATTATTTGTAAAATCCTTCTACGTTATTAAAGCCTTTAATCGCTGAATAATCTCGCATCATGACAACCTTGCCGTTGTTTCTAACAACAATCTTCTTATAGCGACCATTATTGCCACCATTACGATCAAATTCCATGGCTTTGCCAATGCATCCATTAACGGTAGGGCAAATCTTAGAACAAGTGCTTTGTGTAATATCGTTTCTTTGTACAGTAATTGTTGTTATTGCACTTGCCAGTGTCGGAAGCAATAAAGCTAAAGATATAATTAGTTTAATTTTTTTCATGGCATGTATCCTTCTAGTAAATATATAACTATATTATACTACTGTTATATGCATAGTTGAATAAAGTAGATGCAGAATTGCGGAATACCGCTATATAGAAGGATTCTAATAAATCTATATTATTAAAGCATTATATTAAATACTTGACATATTATGATTTCATGATATAATAACTCACATGTCGACGCTTTCCCCCAAGAATTATTCTCTCCTCAAGAGATTAGGTGTCGGCATACTAATTAACTGAGACAAACATTATGAAAACAATTTTAAACATTATTGCCATGACAACATTACTAGTCACAAACGTTTCCGCTGAAGTGGTAACGCCTTATGGTGTTTTTAATCCGTTAGCTATGTTTGATACCTCAGCATATAAGAAATCATCTGAGTCAAACTCAGCGTTTTATAACTATGGTAATCAAGGATATGATTTTGTAGTAAATTCTATACCAGCTGTTGCGCCGACATTGCCGACACAACTTGCAAGTTTAGATCGTTAAGAGTTAGTAGACGACTGCTGCGTTAATCGCTACCGTGCTAGGCATGGCTAGCAAATCACTTTTCACTCGAATATTGAGATAGCTTTCTGTTGGCTCGTTCAACATTCTGGCGGTAAAAATATTGTCATTGTAAGTAAGCTTAACTCGATAACCTTTTAGTACTTTTGCAGCTTTCTTTTGGTATCGCACATTCCAACATCCCTGAACGCCAGTACTACAAGGCTCGGTTACTTTTGTCAAAGTGTAATTCATGTAAATTGGTTCAATGTTGACAACGTCAGCTTTAATAACTTCAGTTTTATGATTAATAGCCGATGCGCTACCGATTAAAGTGGTGAGTAAAATAATGGTAGTGGCAATTTTTTGAGCGGGGAAACTTGAAACTATTTGTTTTAACATTAATTATTTAGCCTTTTTAGTAAAAATAATCGTAAACTATATTATATATTTATAATATTATGATATAATAATCTTAGAAGATCATTATTCTCTCCCCCGAGACATATTTAATGATTTTCTATTAGGTAGTCGTTTTTTTTATTCTCCTCAAGTTTAGTTAGGCGGCTACCTCCTCCTCAAGATTTATTCCCCTTTTTCTGAGTGCCATGATATACACTTGCAACAGCTTTGCAATACTATCATTAGAGCATAATTTTATGATATTGTTATATTACTACTAGCTAAAGTATTTAGACAAATACAGTGGCTATATTTAAGTAGTTAATGCAGTGTTTCTGGACTGATATAGTCCTGTTTAGAGGGTTGTAAGGTTTCTTGAATAAGCAAGGTTCCCATGCGAACAAACTCAATAATCTCGTTAAGATCTTGCGCATTTTGCTCGTTATCAAGTAGTTCAGCATCGAGTTTTGAAATTTCAGAAAAATCTTTAATCATTTCGAGTGCATCTTCATCGGTTGTTGAGACTTTTTGAAGCCCTAGGCCGACTTAATAACCCTGACACCATTCAATGAGTGTATTGGCTTGTTCACCAAGTCTGGCGTCTTCATCTGCAATTAATATTTGAAACTCAAGTGTTTCATCATTTAACTGGGACAATGTTTCATTAAAAATTTGAGCCAACTCTTCATGAGCTGATTTTTCAGTAATATTGCTTAGATCAATACTAACCAAAACTTCATTCAGCCAATCATCTAAGTTTAGATCGGGCTTGACACAAGCAAAACCGCATAAAATTCCATGAGCACTGGAAATAGTGTCATCGGTATTGAGTTTGTGTAGGGTTGTTTTAAGTGAGTCGTAGTCTAGTTGATTGTTCATGAGTTTTGTGCCAGTGTTTGCATGACCGCCATTCGCACAGCGATACCATTAGTAACTTGTTGTAGAATGATAGACTGAGCGCAATCGGCAACCGCAGAGTCAATCTCGACACCTCGATTAATCGGACCTGGGTGCATTACTAAGCAGTCCTTTTTAGCCAATGCTAAGCGTTCTGGAGTGAGGCCGAAATTATCAAAATACTCTTGCTCATTAGGAATATCGGCTTCAATCATGCGTTCTTTTTGAAGGCGTAAAACAATAATAACATCGCAATCTTTAAGCCCATCATCGATCTTGTCAAAACACCTAACTGACTCACAGCGACTTGAATCATGCTGTAATCCTTTAGGAGCAATAAGTCGAATGTCAGTTGTGCCTAGTGTTTTAAGAGCTTGAATATCTGAATGAGCAACGCGAGAGTGGGTGATATCTCCTACGATGGCAACAGATAGCTCTTCAAAATTCGGTTTATGTTGACGAATGCTGAGCATATCTAACAAGGCTTGGGTCGGATGAGCATTGATACCATCACCTGCGTTAAGGATCGACACACCTTCTAAATATTGAGCAATATGATGCGGCAATCCGGATTGTTTATGACGAATAACAAACATGTCAATTTGCATTGCCTTAAGTGTATGCATGGTATCCATCAATGCTTCGTTCTTCTTTAGAGCGGAGTTTGCTAAGTCAACGTTAATGACGTTTGCACTGCTGCGCATGGCTGCAATCTCGAAGGTGTTCCTGGTTCGTGTTGATGGTTCAAAAAATAAGTTAGCAACCGACATGTCATCTAGTGCTTTAGATTTTTTTAAATTACCTTTGCTGTCAATGAGATTGTCAGCCTTATCAAGAATACTGATTAGGTGAGATTTAGGGAGACCTTCAAGACCTAAAAGATGGATTAACTTGCCAGAATCGTCTAGCTGGGCTTGGTTGCTGATCAAATCTTTATTCATGAATCTCCTAGCCAGGTTTGTAATATTAGCGCCGCTGAGCGCTTATCCACCTCACTGCGACTTGCATTCTTGTGATGGTGATTATATTTTAGTTGTTTTTTGGCTTCGTTTGATGATAAATATTCATCGATAAAAGCGGTCTCAATATTGTAACGTTGAGTGAGTTTTCTGCCAAAGGATTTAGCAATAAAGGTCATTTCTTGCTCCTTGCCGTCCTTGTCATAAGGCACACCAACAATAAACAAATCAACCTTATGTTGGTTAATGATAGTATCAAACGCTGTCCAATTAGTGGACCCATTTTTGTGGTGTGAAACCACGTCTATACCACTGGCTTGGGATATTAAACTATTCGCAATGGCTACGCCTGTCCGCTTCGTGCCAACGTCAAACCCTAGGTATGTTTGTATCTTCATTTGAGTTGTTGGAATAATTGA
>CAYYGB010000049.1:0-7294 GCA_964471285.1 uncultured Candidatus Thioglobus sp. | reverse complement strand
ATCAATCCAAATTTGTACGGGTTGTTTATCAATCATAAATTATTAATCAATAGGTTATAGGGTGATTATCCCTATTGATAAAGCTATGTGTGAATTTTATACACTTGAATAGGCCTGAGACAGGATGTTGAATGTATTGATCATAAGGTGTATAGTAAAAGTGACTCATTAGAGAAATAGGAGATAATATGAAAATTAAGAGCATGGTAGCAGCTGTTACAGAATCTATGTCAATAGCTGGAACTTCTGTGGCCGCCCAAACACTAGCCAAAGAATATACTCAGTCGCTAAAGTCTCAAGCCAAGATAAACACTCAAACCGTACAACCGTGGCATAAAGGCTATAAACCAGATATTAAGCCTTGGTCAAAGTTAAATAGTCTTGGATTAAAGGGGATGACTAGAATGTACAGTCACGGAATAAAAAGGGTATAAAAAAGCCTGTAATAACAGGCTTTTTGAGAGTTTCTTTTATATTATTGAAATATACTAGCTCTAAAAAGGAATATCGTCATCAAAGCCATTATCAACAGGTGTAATTGGGTCCTGTGTAGGTGCTTGCGCTCTAGGTGCGCTTGGTGCAGATTGCTGGCCACCAGCTTGTGACGCTCCACTCATTGGTGCGCCGCCTTCACGACGGTCTAACATTTGTAATGTACCATTAAAACCTGAAACAACTACTTCAGTCGTGTAACGATCAGCGCCTGATTTATCTTGCCACTTACGAGTTTGTAGCTTACCTTCAACATACACTTTAGAGCCTTTGTCTAAATATTGGCCAGCAATTTCAGCTAACTTACCAAATAAGCTAACGCGGTGCCATTCTGTTTTCTCTTGTTTTTGGCCAGTATTTTTATCTGTCCAAGATTCGCTTGTTGCTACCGAAATATTAGCAATTGCATTGCCGTTTGATGCGAATTTAACTTCTGGCTTTTGACCTAAGTTACCTACTAAAATTACTTTATTAATGCCTGCCATAATATTTTTTCCCGTAAATTTTTAATGTTTTTCAGTGTTCATACTTAGTGCAATTAGCCACCAAATAAGTGCGATAAATGTGGTGAATAAGAATACACTATTTAGACCGAGTGTGTGATAAATCCATCCGCCAACAATACCACCTACAAATGCCCCTAAAAATTGTGAACTAGCGTAGAAACCCATTGCTAGTCCACGTTTATCGCTGGTCGCCGTTTTGGCGATTAGTGAGGGTAGTAGTGCCTCTAAGGCGTTAAATGCAGTGAAAAATAAAGTTAGAATAATAAAGAATGTGGCGTAATTTAAGGCGGTTTGATAAAACAGTATTTGACTTAGTGCTAACAAGAAAATCGCTAACAGGAAAATGGTTTTAGTCTTTTGATATTTAGTGGCAGCGATGATCATTGGGATCATGCCTAGAAAAGACAAAATAATAACAGGTAAATAAATTTGCCAATTATCTTGAATGGAAAGAATCTTGTTTTCAACAAGAAAAATTGGAATAGCGATAAAAGCACTAGTGAGAATTAAATGTAGAGCAAAGACGCTAAAATCAAGCCTGAGTAGGGCGGGTGTTAGGATGCGCTTAAAATTTTCAATCGACAGCGTATATTGCTTTTTTGGTTTGGCATGCGGTAATGTGGTTACTACTAATAGTGCCACAATTGAAAATGCCGCAATTGTCCAAAAGAGGCCAGAAATACCAATCTGATAAACAATAATGGGGCCTAATAATAAAGCCAACATGAAAGCCATACCAATTTGAACACCAACAAAAGCATTGGCTTTAGGACGTTCGTTTTCACTAATATAATCAGCTAAAAACGCCATAAGTACTGCAGAAATAGCACCTGCACCTTGTAAGGCTCTACCAATAACTACTTGGAATATATCATCAGCAGTAGCAGCAACGATACTACCCATGAAAAAGATAATAAGGCCTAGTATCAATAAAGGTTTTCGCCCATATTTATCTGATAAATAACCAAATGGAATTTGAAAGAATGCTTGTGTTAGGCCGTAAGCGCCAATGGCTGCACCAATTAATAGCGGTGTAACGCTGGTATAGTTGTTAGCGTAGACAGAAAAAATAGGAAAAATCATAAACAAGCCCAACATGCGTGTCGCCATGATGAGGGATATTTTTAGTGCGAATGATCGCTCTAGTTTTGTCATGAGCGGTTAGTAACGGCTAGTTTTCTAACGAATAGTGCGGCGTATATAAAGGGTAGCTTTGTTTTAATACGCGACGAGCGTCTGTAGCAAGAATTGGCGTATTAATAATGTCATAGTTATGCGCCATTAAATGAAGTGCAGCGGGCACAGAAGGTGTATTTGGGTATTTCTCTATAATATACTTGCTACGATTGATAGCTGCGATATTAGCGCCTTTTCTGGTGTAGTAGATGGCCACAAACAATTCATGACGAGATAAGATATTTCGAAGTACGATTAGGCGAGTTTTAGCTTCTTCGGTGTATTCTGTTTTAGGAAATTTATCAATCAATGCTAAGTAATAATTAAAGGCATCGCGTACCGAGTTAACGTCACGTTGAGCGTTATCAGTAATGTAGTCATCTAAGATTGAGCGAGATTTATCTTCTGAAATTACGCCGCGCAAATAATAAGCATAAGGCGTAGAGAAGTGATTAGGGTAAAGTTTGATGTAGCCATTTAGCCGATCAATTGCTGGATCGTAATCCTCACTCTTGTAAAGTGCATAAGCAATTTCTAGTTTTGATTGCAGAGCATATTTTGAGCCTGGATAAGCTGCTTGAAGCTGTTCAAAAAGTTCAATAGCTTTATCCATAGAGCCTGCTGAAACTTGCTCCTTTGCCTGATTAAAAAAGGTTTTTGGAGACCAGCCCTTGGTGATTGATTCGCGCTTTTTCTCTTCTTCCCAGAAGCAGCCACCAAGAAATAATGTAAGTAAAGGTAAGATTAGAATGAGTTTTTTCATGAATTATTGCGTAAATTTATTATAAATATGCAAAGCATTATACTGATACCAAAGTATTATAATGGCAAAACTTAATTCTAGATTTAGCTCAAATTACATGTCAAAAAACCATTCAAGAATTCTAATTAGTGATCTGTGTGAAATACTTGATTTATATATGCCTAAATCTCAAGTAGAAAAGGTTTATCAAGCTTATATTATTGCAGCAACAGCTCACGATGGGCAGTATCGAAAATCGGGCGAAGCTTATGTGTTTCATCCACTCTCTGTGGCCATGATTTTGGCCGATTTGCAGCTGGATTATTACTGTATTGTGGCTGCATTACTTCATGATTGCATTGAAGATACCAGTGTTACATATGAAGAGATTAAGCGTGATTTTGGCTCTGAAATAGCACATATTGTTGAGGGTGTTTCTAAATTAACTGGTTTAGAGTTCCATACAACCATTGACAGACAGGCGCAAAATTTCCGAAAATTGTTTTTAGCAATGAGTGACGATATGCGCGTGATGGTTATTAAGCTAGCTGATCGACTGCATAATATGCGCACTTTAGATTCTATGCGAAGAGATAAACAGCTAAGAATCGCCAAAGAAACAGTTGAAATTCACGCACCGATTGCCAGAAGATTGGGCTTGAATAGTATTAGGGTTGAGCTGGATAACTTATGTTTTGCCATTATTCACCCATTCCGTCATAAAGTTTTAGTGAATCAAATTAAAAAGCAATGTGGTAATCGAGCCAAGGTTATTAAGCGCATTCAAGACCAGCTTAATACTCGTTTGATGCAAGAAGGACTTCCAGAAGTTGAGATTAGTGGTCGTCGAAAACAGCCTTGTAGCATTTATAAAAAGATGAAAAACAAGAGCTTGAAGTTTAATCAAGTATTGGATATGTATGCTTTTCGGGTAATTGTTGACGATGTTGCCCAGTGTTATCAGGCGCTTGGTGTGATTCATAATCTATATAAGCCACTACCTGGTAAGTTTAAAGATTATGTTGCATTGCCAAAATCTAATGGTTATCAGTCGCTACATACTATTTTGTTTGGCCCTAATAAAATTTTCATCGAAGTACAAATTCGCTCTAAAGATATGCATTTTGTCTCTGAATATGGAATTGCAGCGCATTGGCATTATAAAAGTGACTCGAGCGATAGCTCTGAATTGGCTAGTAATTGGCTAGGTTCATTGCTTGATATTCAGCAAAATTCAGGTACGTCAGTCGAATTCTTGGAAGAAACTAAGAATGATTTATTTCCCTCAGAGGTATTTGTGTTTACGCCGGGCGGTGATATCATTCAATTGCCGTACCGAGCAACCGTGCTAGATTTTGCTTATATGGTGCATACCAATATTGGACATAAAACGGTTAAAGCTAAAATTGACCAAGTGAGTGCGCCTATTTCAACACGACTTCACTCAGGTCAAACTGTGGAAATTATTACGGATGATCAGGCAAAACCGCACCCATCTTGGCTTCAAATGGCCGTTACAGCGAAAGCTAAATCTGCAATTAAGGCTCATCTAAAATCACAATCTGCCTCAGAGTTGATTCAATTAGGTGAATACTTACTATCTAATGCGCTTGATTATCTTACGGTCGATGTAGAGGCTATTAGTGATGAAAAATGGCAAACTTGTCTTAATGAGTTAGGGTGTGACTCATTAGAGAATATGCATTTACGAATTGGCTTGAGTGAAATCCTAGTGTCAGTGGTGCTTAACAAATTGCAAGATGGTGATGAGCAATATGAAGTTCAAAATATTAGAATTAACTCGACTCGAGATAAAGCTATTAATTTTGCCCATTGTTGCTACCCGATTCCAGGAGATAAAGTGTCTGGCATTCTAACCACATCAAAGGGAATGGTAATGCACCGGTCTAATTGCCCTAATTTGATTCGTTTAAAGAGTAAGCAGGCGCAATGGTTAACAATTGATTGGCAAAATGATGAGCATGAGAGTTTTGATGTTAAGATTGCAGTTGATGTAGATAACCAGCGCGGGGCGCTTGCCTCAGTTGCTAATATGGTTTCAAAGCTGGAAAGTAACATTGAGCATATCGCTGTACAAGAAAAAGACAACTCTCTCAAATCTCTTGATTTAGTCATTAATGTGACAGATTCTAGGCATTTATATGAAATTACAGAGTCTTTAAAAACACTTAAATTTATTCAAAGTGTTCGTAGAATTTAATCAACTTTTGCTTGCCAAAAGGGCACACCATTGCGCGCTATTTGGTTAAAATTAAGTTAATTATTTTTTAGGTATTTTTATGAATTGGACAGACTCTCTAGATATTGCAATTGCTTTAGATGAAGCACATCCTGATACAGACCCTTTAACAATAGGATTTGTAGATCTTAGAGCTATGGTTATGGCGTTAGATGAATTTGATGATGACGCTGAAAAAACAGGTGAAAAGATCCTTGAAGCTATTCAAATGAATTGGATTGAAGAGAGAGAATGATTAGATTTATAGTTGCATTCTTAGCGTTTTATAGTGCAACGGCTTTTGCTGTTTTAGAGGTTACGATTCTAAAAAAGGCTGAAGATGCTTTTCCGATTGTCATTTCTCCATTCTTGGTTAAAGGCGATGCTAAGCAAGGTGAGTTAATTGCAAATATTATGCGTGATAATTTTAATCGCTCTGGCGAATTTAGCGCCTCTAGCGCTGATTATATTATCACCAGTCAGGTTGATTTTGATAAGTGGCAAGCTAAAAAAGCCGAAGCCATTGTTATTGGTAAACTTGAACAGGTCAGTAAGAAAATTTTTAATGTTGAAATCGAATTACTTGATGTGTATTCGAGAAAAACCCTCTATGCCAAAAAATTTGCCGTTCACAATAGCGGCATTAGACGAATCACTCACTACCTATCTGACCAAATATATTTTGCTTTATTGGGTGAAAAAGGATCGTTTGATACACGTCTAGCTTATGTAACTGTTGCCAATAAAGGCCAGGGTAAGCGGGAATATCGATTAGAAATATCAGATTCTGATGCGCAAAATCCTCAAACTATTCTCAGAGCGGCCAGTCCAATCTTATCACCCGCCTGGTCACCTGATCAAAATAAGATAGCTTATGTATCGTTTAAAAATGGTCAGTCTGAGGTTTTTATTCAATATCCGTTTGTGCGTCGTAAGACTCAAAAGCTACCTTATTTTGATGGCATTGCTTCAGCACCAGCTTGGCACCCCAATGGTGAAAGTATTGTTTTGACATTATCAAAAGGCGGCAATAAAGATATATATTCTTATCATTTGAAAGATGAAAAACTAACCCGATTAACCAGTGATGTGAGTATTGATACAGAAGCAAGCTACTCTGCTGATGGTGAACGTATTGCCTTTACCTCTAATCGCTCAGGTCAAGTTCAGGTTTACATTAAGCATTTAAAGACTGGAAAGATTAATAGGGCCACTTTTGCAGGAAGCTATAACGCCAAAGCTGTCTTTTCACCTGATGGTAAGAGTTTGGCACTAGTGCATCGAGTTGACAAGGATTATCGCATTGCATTATTGGATATTGCCACTAAAGATTTAATGGTTATGACTCAAAATAAGTTGGACGAATCACCATTCTTTTCGCCCAATGGTAGTATGATTATCTTTGCTACTAATAAAGATGATTCTGGCGTGTTATCGGTAGTTTCTATTTTGGGCCATCAAACATTTGAACTAGCCAGTAAAGCTGGTGAGGTTCGAGAGCCAAATTGGTCACATTATTCTAAATAATATAAGGAGATTCACATGTTAAAAATTACTTTATTAACTTCAGCTGTCTTATTATTGTCGTCTTGTACGTCTACAGTCGAAGAGCTTTATCAAAAAGTTTCACCAAGATCAACTCTAATAACTGAAGAAGAAAATGCGGCTGTAAATCAAGAAAGTATTGTTGCAGTAGACTCTTCTAGTTTTCAGTCACAAGAATTCAAGGGTAGTCATACTCGTACAGCAGCTCAAAATAGTGCTGCTCGAATGATCGTTGCTCAATTAAAAAACTCAGGCACTAAGTTCGTATTGAACTTTTCTTATGATGGTAGTGAGATTGATGAGGCGGCAACTCAAGAAGTTATTAAGCATGCAAATTTCATGCGTGATAATCCAACACTTGATTTGCGCCTAGAAGGGCATGCAGATGAGCGAGGAACCCGTGAGTATAATTTAGCATTGGGTGAAAACCGCGCTTTAGCTGTTAAGGAAATTTTAGGTTTGTACGATCTATCTTCTCGCGTTAAAGTAGTTAGTTTTGGCGAAGAAAATCCAGTTGTTCAATTGCATGATGAAAGTGCTTGGCAGCAGAATCGACGCGTTGAGTTTATTTATCAGTAAAGAGTTATGCGACGT
>CAYYGB010000048.1:0-7502 GCA_964471285.1 uncultured Candidatus Thioglobus sp. | reverse complement strand
CTTAACTGTAATAACCAGCTCTTCTGAGAAATACTCTTCAACACCAGAATAATTTAACCAGCTACTAGTAATATGAAGGCCGCTGGATGATTTAATTTCTTCTTGTAATTTTGAAAGGTTATCTGACACTAGAATCGCTCCAGTTCAGGATGAGGCAGTTGCCCATGATGAACATGCATTGCACCCAATTCTGCGCATCTGTGCAATTCAGGAATTGCTTTACCAGGATTGAGTAATAATTCTGGATCAAACACAGCTTTGATTTGATGGAAAATCTCTAATTCTTTATCATTAAACTGATGACACATAGCATCTAGCTTCTCAACACCAACACCGTGTTCGCCCGTAATGCTACCGCCCATATCTACACTTAATCTTAAAATTTCAGTGCCAAATTCTTCAGTTCTTTCAAGCTCACCTGGAATATTTGCATCGTACAAAATTAAAGGATGTAGATTGCCATCACCCGCATGAAAAACATTGGCCACTCTAAGTTTGTATTTTTTAGATAAGGTGTTAATTTTTTCTAGCATATCAGCTAAATGACGCCTTGGAATCGTGCCGTCCATACAATAATAGTCAGGAGACAATCGCCCTACAGCAGGAAAGGCAGACTTGCGACCTTTCCATAAATCTAAGCGCTCTTTTTCGTTATTTGATACTTTAATGCTAGATGCAGATGATAAAACTTTTAAAACCACCTCAAGCTCAGCCTGAACTTCAGATTCTGAGCCATCTAATTCACACAATAATAACGCCTGTGCATCTAGTGGGTAACCCACTTTAGCAAAACCTTCTGCGGCTTCAATGGCAAAACTATCCATCATTTCAAGACCTGCTGGAATGATGCCTGCTTTAATAATTTCAGCCACTGAGTTGGCACAATCACGCACCGAATCAAACCCAGCCATTACCACTCTGGCTAATTTTGGGGTTCGGGTTAGTTTAACTGTAATCTCTACAATAACACCTAGCAAACCTTCAGATCCATTCATGACTGCTAACAAGCCAAGCCCTTGGTCATCTCTAGATAAAACCAACTCTTCGCCATCAATGGTTAAGATTTTAACTGCCTCGACATTGTGTACAGTCAAGCCGTACTTTAAACAATGCACACCGCCTGAATTCTCAGCTACATTGCCACCAATGCTACAAGCTATTTGACTAGAAGGATCAGGTGCATAATACAAACCATGCTCAGCAACTGCCTCACTAATAGCAATATTTCGCACACCCGGCTCCAGTACGGCTAATTGGTTTTCAACATCGACAGATTTAATCTTATTAAGCTTTGACAAGCCCAGCACAATTGATTCTGCCAAAGGCATTGCGCCACCTGCTAAGCCTGTACCTGCGCCACGAGTAACAACTGGCGTGTTGTTTTGCTTGCAAATTTTTAAAACTTGCTTAATTTGTTCAACGGTTTCTGGCAATACAACTGCTAAAGGTTTTTGTCGATAAACACTTAGCCCGTCACATTCAAATGGACGTGTATTCTCTTCACCAACTAAGACAATATCTTTTGGCAGTTTTTGTAACAATTCATCAATAACTTTCATATTTAGAAATTATAGTCAGTTTATTTACTAATTAAATGGTTTGGAAGGTCTTGCACTTGTTCACAGCCGACTTGCTCCATGACTTGTTGCAACTGGCGTTTGAGCATTGTGAAAGTATGATTCCCCCCTTTTTTTCCAAGGGCACTAACGCCGTACATTGGTGCTCTACCGACAAAGGTAAAGTCTGCTCCCGAGGCTAATGCATTTGCAATATCAGGTCCTGAACGCATGCCCGAATCCATCATTATTTTTATTTTTCCTTGATACGCTTGCAACCCGCCAAGCGCATTAATTGTAGATTGGCCACTGTCAAGTTGACGACCACCATGATTTGATACAATCAAACCATCAAGTCCTAGATTAACAGCAATGTCCGCCTCTTCAGCATTAACAATTCCTTTGATGATCAAATTACCCTTCCAAGCATCTCTCAAAGATTTAATTTTGTCTTGAGTTAAACGCCCTGAAAAAGTTTTATCCATAAACATTCCCAGATGCTTCATGCTTAAGCCTTTTGGAATATATGATTTCATGGTTTTAAACTCTGGCGCTCCAGATGCAAGTTGGGACAACGACCATGTCGGATGGGTACACATTTGCAATATATTATCTAAGGTCATTTGAGGGGGGATGGATAATCCATTTTTAATCTCCTTAGGTCGGTAGGCAAAAGTAGGCGTATCTGCCAAGATTACCAGTGTTCTACAACCCGCATCCCAGGCACGACTCAGTAATTTATCTCTTAAATCATTATCAAATGGATGGTACAGCTGAAACCAAAATTTACCATCCGTTATATCTGCCACTGTTTCAATACTAGCAGTGCTAACCGTGGAAAGTACAAATGGAAGGTTATGATCAGAAGCGGCTTGCGCAAGAATTTCACAAGATTTTGGCCACATTAAACCCTGAAGTCCAATTGGCGCCATGCCAAAAGGTGCGTCATACGTTTCACCAAATAACTCTGTTTTCATGTTCGCACTTTTGAAATCACGAAGATAATATGGCTGTAATTGAATATCTCTAATCTCTTTGGTATTACGCTGTAAGTTTATTTCAGAAAAACAACCACCATCTAAATATTCAAATGCAAACTTTGGCATGCGCTGCTTTGCCTTGATACGTAATGCATCAACACTAGGATAGTTGCTATCAAAATAATCTGTCATATTTGGCACTCTACTTTTACTTAAGTTTATTGTTTGGTCTTGTTGTCACGGCTATTGTATTTTAGTTTTGACTACGGGAAAATCAAGGCTAAATACCCTTAGCTAAAGCGCGAGATAATTTAATAAAAAACCATGAACAATTAATTATAATATCTTACTTGAACTTTTTAAACAATTAGAAACTATGAAATCATTTAATCCACCTATCCGAACTCTAATGGGTCCCGGACCTTCTGATGTACATCCTAGAATTTTATCAGCGATGGCTCGTCCTACAATTGGCCACCTAGACCCTGCTTTTGTTGGCATGATGAATGAAACTAAAGAAGGTTTAAAGTACATCTTTCAAACTGAAAATGAGCTAACGATGCCTGTTTCTGCGCCAGGTTCTGCCGGTATGGAAACTTGTTTTGCTAATTTAGTTGAGCCAGGTGATAAAGTGATTGTCTGTATCAATGGTGTATTTGGTATGCGCATGAAAGAAAACATCACGCGTTTTGGTGGCATAGCAGTTGTTGTTGAAGATGCTTGGGGTGCAGCGGTATCGACAGATAAAGTTGAAGAAGCTTTAAAAGAAAATCCAGATGCTAAAATTTTGGCTTTTGTTCATGCAGAAACTTCTACCGGTGCAATATCCGATGCTAAGACACTTTGTAAAATGGCTCATGATAATGATTGCGTTACAATTGTAGATGCAGTGACTTCTCTAGTAGGTTCTGAATTACGTGTGGACGAGTGGGAAATTGATGCTATTTATTCTGGTACTCAAAAATGTTTATCTGCTATGCCTGGTATTTCACCCGTTAGTTTTAGCGAACGCGCTTTAACAAAAGTTAAAAGTCGTAAAATCCCTGTTACTTCTTGGTTCTTAGACCTAAATTTGGTTATGGGCTATTGGGGCGAAGGCGCAAAAAGAACTTATCACCATACTGCACCTGTAAATACACTTTACGGTTTGCATGAAGCTTTGGTGATGATTACAGATGAAGGGCTAGAAAATTCTTGGGCTCGTCATCAGAAAAATCATGAAGAGCTAAGAGATGGTCTTGAAGCGATGGGTATTAAATTCTTAGTGGATGAAGCAGATCGCCTTCCACAGCTTAATACTATCTTCATTCCAGAAGGTGTAGATGATGCTCAAGTGCGTTCAACATTGCTTAACGATTACAACTTAGAAATCGGTGCAGGACTTGGCGCTTATGCAGGCAAAGTATGGCGTATTGGCCTTATGGGTCATTCTTCTAGAAAAGAGAATATCACCTTATGTTTAGCTGCATTAAAAGCGACATTAGGAAAATAAGCTAACAAGCTAAACCAAAAAAAGGCGACCCGCAAGGGTCGCCTTTTTTTTGGATGAATACTTATTAAGTTAGTTTAGCTAATAACTCTTCTTCAGTTTCCACGCGATTAGGATCAGACAAACAACAATCTACTGGGCAAACTTCAACACACTGAGGCTCATCAAAATGACCAACACACTCCGTACACTTGTCACCATCAATCTCATAGATTTCGTCACCCATATAAATAGCGTCGTTAGGGCATTCAGGTTCGCAAACATCGCAGTTAATACATTCGTCTGTAATAAGTAAAGACATGTCTTGTCTCCTAGTAATAAATCAATAATAAATTAAGCAATATTTTACCGTATTGTTGCCCTTATTTTAATTGTGTTTTGAGGTATCATCAATGGCTGTATTTATTAAGTAAAAAACTCATTATGTTACGTCTATTTATCCTTTTATCAGCCACCTTAATATCACTCTCTTCTCAGGCAAAACTCGCTGATGGCCTGTATGCAAATCTACATACTAATCAGGGTGATATCATTGTCCAACTTGAATTTGAAAAAACCCCTTTAACCGTGATTAATTTTGTGGGTTTGGCAGAAGGTACAAAAAATTCAAATATTCAAATTGGCAAGCCTTTTTATAATGGCTTGAAATTTCACCGTGTAATTGATAATTTCATGATCCAAGGTGGCGACCCAAAAGGCAACGGTACTGGTGGTCCAGGGTATAAATTTAATGATGAAATTACCGATTTGTCTCATGACAGTGCTGGTATTTTATCTATGGCGAATTCTGGCCCTAATACCAACGGCTCTCAATTTTTTATTACGCATTTAGCAACCCCACACTTAGATGGAAAGCATACTGTTTTTGGCCATGTGGTTGATGGTATGGATATTGTTAACAGCATTAAACAAGATGATTTCATACGCAAAGTAAAGATCATTCGTATCGGTGAGAAGGCAAACCAATTTAAAGCTGATGAAGATGCTTTTAATCTAGAGAATGGTGAGCGCTCCAACAAGGAATTAAAAAAACTTGTCGCTAAAAAAGCCAAACTTTTAAAGTTTGCTAGCGATAACTACCCTAATGCAAAAATCACTGAGCAAGGTCATTTTGTTGAAATGAACCAAACGGGCAGTGGCGACAAACCTAACAAAGGTGATTTAGTCAAAGTCAATCTTTCAATCGACATAGATGACGGCACAAATATGCGCGAAGCTGGCGAACCACTGCCTTTTGCTGCAGGGTCGGGTTCAATTATCAGTATTATCGACTCTTCTGTATTAGAAATGACAACAGGTGAAAAGCGCACACTTATAGCACCTTATTATCAAATTTATGGTGACAGTAAGCGTGGCGGATTATCATCAGATGCCATTCTAATCTTTCAGTTAGAATTAATTTCCATTAACGATATCCAATAAAGCCTTATGTTTTTAGAATTCATCACCCTATTAACCCAATTCGATTCTGGATTTGGCGTTCTTACTTATTTAACCCTTAGAGCTGTTCTAGCAATGCTCGCTGCATTGTTAATCAGCCTTGCACTGGGTCATTATTTTATTGATAAATTACACCATTATCAGATTGGTCAAGTGATCAGAACTGATGGCCCCAAGTCTCATCTGAGTAAATCAGGCATGCCAACGATGGGTGGCGTCATGATTCTTTTCTCTTTCATTGTTAGTTCATTAATATGGGCTGATTGGTCAAGTTTATATTTGTGGATTGTACTTGCCACTGGCGTAATATTTGGTGGTATTGGCTTTATAGATGACTACCTAAAAATCAAACACAAATCTTCTGATGGCCTAAGCTCTCGCCAAAAAATACTAGGCCAATCTTTAGGTGCTATCGCTATTGGTCTTTGGATTGCACTAGAATCAACCAGTCCCATTCAAACTGAATTACTCATTCCTTTTGTGAAAGATATGACACTACCACTAGGTCTTATTGGATTTTTGGTATTAACCTACTTTGTCATAGTTGGATCATCTAATGCCGTTAATCTTACTGATGGATTAGACGGGCTGGCGATCATGCCTGTCATCCTTATTTCCAGTGCTTTAGCATTGTTCGCCTATATCAGTGGCAACTACAACTTTTCAACGTATCTTAATATGCCATTTATGCCTGGCACAGGTGAATTATTTGTCATTTGTAGCGCTCTAGTGGGTGCAGGTCTTGGATTTTTGTGGTTTAACACCTATCCTGCTGAAATTTTTATGGGTGACGTGGGCTCTTTGGCACTCGGCGCTATTTTGGCTGTTATTGCTATTTTATTGCGTCAAGAGATTTTGCTATTTATTATGGGTGGCGTCTTTGTGGCAGAAACATTGTCCGTTATCATTCAAGTTGCTTATTACAAACGTACTAAAAAACGCTTTTTCTTGATGGCACCTCTTCATCATCATTTTGAACAAAAAGGCGTTTCAGAGCCGAAGATTATTGTACGTTTTTGGATGGTTACTCTAATCTTGGTACTCGTTAGTCTTGCCTCAATCAAGATACGTTAAAATATACAGATGAATAAATGGGATCAGCGCTACCTAGCACTTGCTAAAGAAGTTTCTACTTGGTCAAAAGATCCGTCGACTCAAGTAGGTGCGGTAACTGTCGGTAGTAAAAAAGAAGTACTATCCCAGGGTTTTAATGGCTTTCCTCGTGGTATTGACGATAGCGATGAACGTTATAACGACCGAGAAACCAAATACAAACTGGTGGTTCACGCCGAAATGAATGCCATTTACAATGCAACCTATTCTGGCACTTCTCTTGATGGCGCCACTTTATATGTCTACGGTCTTCCAATTTGCTCAGAATGTGCCAAAGGTATTATTCAGGTGGGCATTAAAAAAGTCGTGGTTGAAAAATCTAAAGAACTTGATAACTGGAATGAAAGCGTTCAACTCTCTAAAAAGATGTTTGATGAAGCCGGTGTTGAGTTAATCATTAACAATAAAAATTAAACATGTCTGAAGTCTCTAAACGCCGCACCTTTGCGATTATCTCCCACCCTGACGCCGGTAAAACAACTGTTACTGAAAAGCTGCTTTTATACGCAGGTGCGATCAAAACTGCGGGCAGTGTTAAAGCCAGAAAAGCCAATACACATGCAACTTCTGATTGGATGGAAATGGAGAAAGAAAGAGGTATTTCTATCACCTCATCCATCATGCAATTTGATTATGACAATCATGTTATTAATCTACTAGACACACCAGGGCACGAGGACTTCTCTGAGGATACTTATCGTACGCTCACAGCAGTAGATTCAGCTCTGATGGTGATCGACGTTGCTAAGGGTGTAGAAATGCGCACCATCAAACTTATGGAAGTTTGTCGCCTGCGTGATACACCAATTCTCACCTTTATTAACAAACTTGATCGCGAAGGTAAAGAGCCAATTGACTTACTGGATGAAGTTGAAACGGTTCTTAATATTGAATGTGCGCCTATTACTTGGCCAATTGGCATGG
>CAYYGB010000047.1:0-7551 GCA_964471285.1 uncultured Candidatus Thioglobus sp. | reverse complement strand
TAAACGCAGGCTTCGTATGTTTGAATGCAAGTCTGATCTGAGTGTAGGCGATAAGCTATTTGCTTTGGGTTCAAAATCAGCTAAAGCGTCAGGCGTTGTTGTGCGTCGTGTAAAATTAGACGCTAAATCATTATGCCTAGCGACGATAGAAATTGCGCATGAAGATGATCAAATTACACTTAATGATGCACAGGGTGCTCAACTTATCAGGATAAACCATGACTAAATTTTTATTGTTATTGACAGCTTTATTACCAAGCATTGCATTTGCAACAGATGAAGTTGTTACTGACATACTCGATCTAACCAACCATTGGGTAGGTTATACGGCATTAGCCTTGTTTGCCACTGCTTATATTTTAGTGATGGTGGAAGAATTTACCCACTTTAGAAAGTCTAAGCCTGTTATTTTGGTGGCAGGTGTTATTTGGGGTTTGATCGGTTGGGTCTATGCATCAAACGGCTTACCTCATTCTGCAGAAATTGCGTTACGCCATAATATTTTAGAATATTCTGAGCTTTTCTTGTTCCTACTCGTGGCGATGACTTACATTGAAGCCATGCGTGAAAGACTGGTTTTTGAATCCTTAAAAGTTTGGCTGATTAATAAAGGCTATACATTTAGGCAATTATTCTGGATAACAGGATTTTTAGCATTCTTCATCTCTCCAGTAGCTGACAACTTAACCACAGCACTAATAATGGGTGCGGTGGTAATGGCAGTTGGCGCCGGTAATCCACGCTTTGTATCTATTGCTTTTGTTAATATTGTGGTTGCTGCAAATGCCGGTGGTGCGTTTAGCCCGTTTGGTGATATCACCACGCTGATGGTTTGGCAAAAAGGTATTTTAGAATTTAATGAATTCTTCGCTTTATTTATTCCATCATTGATTAACTTTGTTGTACCAGCAGCGATTATGCACTTTGCTATTAAAGATGAAACTGCGGGTGATAAGCTAGGGAATGTTGATATTAAATATGGCGGCTTGGTTATTGTGGCGCTATTTATGCTGACCATTGCAACAGCCGTTAGTTTTCATAACTTCCTGCACTTGCCACCGGCAATGGGCATGATGACAGGTTTAAGCTATCTGATGATTGCTGCATTCTTTATTCGTAGACATGAGAAGAGAATTCAAAAAGAGCATTTTGATGTCTTTAACAAGGTGAGTCGTGCAGAGTGGGATACGTTGTTATTTTTCTTTGGTGTGATTATCAGTGTTGGTGGACTTGGTTTTATGGGCTATTTAGCGCTTACTTCTGAGGCAATGTATGCCTCTTTAGGTGCTACTTATGCAAATATTTTAGTGGGCTTATTGTCAGCCGTAGTTGATAACATCCCAGTAATGTTTGCAGTGCTAACCATGAGCCCTGAAATGTCAAATGCACAATGGTTGCTAGTAACGCTTACTGCTGGTGTTGGTGGTAGTTTACTGTCTGTGGGTAGTGCAGCGGGTGTAGCGCTTATGGGCCAGTCAAAAGGTTTGTACACGTTTGCCTCACACCTTAAATGGATGCCAGTGATCGCACTGGGCTATATTGCTAGTATTGCCACGCATATGTGGTTAAGTGATATCCCATTTGTATAAATCTAATTTATTTTTAGATATTGGAAATACAGCTGTTAAATGGCTGTTTAATGGTAAATATAATTCTGTTTTAGTTTCAGACTTTAGTGTTAAATTACTTCCCAAAGCTGATCAAATTTTTGTAAGCTGTGTGGGTGATCGATCTGTTTTAGAGGGTTTGAAAAATACCGTATTTGTTGAATCAGCACCAACATTCCAGCAATTTGTCTCAGCTTACAATACTCCCAAAGAACTAGGGGTGGATCGCTTTCTGGCGATGATTGCAAGCGTGGATCAATATCCTAACCAAACACGGCTTATTATTGATGCAGGTAGTGCGCTCACATTTGATTTAGTGCTTGCTGATGGCAAACACAAAGGTGGGTTAATTATGCCGGGCTTGGGTGTTTTGCGCCGTAGTTTTAAGCAATTTTTTAGTGATTCTAAACATTTAGAGTTAAGACAAAGTGCCAACAACACGATAGATGCGTGGGAATACGGCACAGCACAGATGCTGATGAGTGTTATTAATGAGCAAATTAACAGCTATCTTGATCAATATGGGGATTTACAAATTATCCTAACAGGTGGTGATGCTAAGATGATTGGAGTTCGGTTAAATCAACAAACACAAATTAAACCAAATTTAGTTCTGGACGGGCTCGCGCTTTACGCACAAGCGAAGGCAGGCTTGGTATAATGCGCCTTAATTAATTTAACGCTAGAACAATGCAAGACAATCGAGTTTTATCCGGCATGCGACCTACAGGTCAGCTTCATTTAGGCCATTATCATGGTGTATTAAAAAATTGGCTTGAGCTACAAAATGAGTATGATTCTTATTTTTTTGTAGCTGATTGGCATGCATTTACCACGCACTATTCTGACAAAATAGATCTTGAGGCAAATGTGATAGAAATGGTGGTTGATTGGCTAGCAGCAGGCATTAACCCAAATACAGCAACGATTTTTGTTCAGTCCAAAGTACCAGAGCATGCTGAGTTGCATTTATTGTTGTCTATGACCACGCCACTAAGCTGGCTTGAGCGTGTACCATCTTATAAAGACCAACAACTTAAGCTAAAAACTAAAGACCTAGGTACCTATGGATTCTTAGGCTATCCTTTATTACAAAGTGCAGATATCTTAATGTACAAAGCGGGCCTGGTGCCAGTTGGTGAGGATCAGGTGGCACATATTGAGCTGACTCGTGAGGTGGCTAGACGCTTTAATCATATCTATGGTCGTGAAGTAGATTTCGAAGAAAAAGCTGAAGCTGCTATTGGAAAAATGGGCAAAAAACAAGCTAAATTGTTTCGCTCATTGCGCAAAGCTTATCAAGAAACAGGTGATGACGAAGCTTTGGTTAAAGCCCAAGCTTTATTACAGGAGCAGCAAAATATTACCTTAGGTGATCTCGAGCGTTTAGCAGGGTATATTGAGGGGACTGGAAAGATCATTTTGCCTGAGCCAGTTTCTTTACTCACCAAAGCATCAAAAATGCCAGGTTTAGATGGGCAAAAGATGAGTAAGTCTTATGGTAATACGATTTCTTTGAGAGATAAAGCTGAAGAAATTGAGGCTAAAGTTAAGCGTATGCCAACAGATCCTGCGCGTATTAAGCTGACTGATGCAGGTGATCCGAATAAATGCCCTGTTTGGCAATTGCATGAGATATATTCAGATAGCCAAACGCGTGATTGGGTTGTTGATGGTTGTACCAAAGCTAAGATGGGTTGTGTAGAATGTAAACAGCCGGTCATTAAAGCGATTCAGGTTGAGCTTATGCCTATGCAAGAGAATATCGCTAAGTACCAAGCAGATCCAGATTTAATTAAACAAATTATTCATGAAGGCTCTCAAAAAGCACGAGGCGTCGCTAAAGAAACCATGGCAGAAGTTAGAGATTCAATGGGTATTACTTACTAAATATAATTAACAAATTACAAGAAATTTATTATGGCTGAAAGACTACAAAAACTAATTGCAACAGCGGGCTATGGCTCACGTCGTTGGGCAGAAAGACTTATCGAGCAAGGACGCATTGAGGTCAACAATAAGACATCTCAAATTGGTGACAAATGTGAGATGACTGATAAAGTGAAAATTGATGGCAGAAGTATTGACCTTGAGCGCTATAAAGAAGAAGAAACTAAAGTGCTTATTCTTAATAAACAAGCTGGCGTAATTTGCTCTAATAAAGACGATGAAGGGCGTAAGAGTGTTTATAGCTTACTACCTAAAGAATCTAGATGGGTTATGGTGGGTCGTTTGGATCTTAATACTTCTGGCTTGTTGTTGTTTACCAATAATGGCGATTTAGCCAATAAGCTTATGCACCCAAGTTCAGAAATTGATCGGGAATACGCTGTTCGAGTATTAGGCCAAGTGGAAAGTGAAGACATTAAGCAGCTAACCACTGGTATTGAGTTAGATGACGGAATTGCTAAATTTATTAGAGTAACTGTTGGTGGCGGCGAAGGTGCAAATCGCTGGTATAAAGTGGTCCTTAAAGAGGGTAGAAAGCGTGAAGTTAGAAGACTTTGGGAAGCTTTAGGTTTTAAGGTTTCACGCTTAATTCGAATTCGTTATGGTGAAATTCGTCTGCCTGAAAATCTTAGGGCTAATGAATACGACTATTTAAAACCTGGACAGGTTAGATTGTTGCTTGATTCGGCTAAACTCTAGGTTAATATTTAAAAAGTTGACCTAGGTCAAATATTTATTTCTTCATTGTTGATAGAATGCTGTTGTTAAAAAGAAAACAGGAAAACGACAATGATTATGAACGAACTCAACACCGACACGGTGTTTTACATGAGCCTATTAATGGTTGCATTAGCGATTGTTAGCTTTATTATTTTTGTTATTGGTAGAAGATTTAAAATCTTTAGAAAATAACTCTCTAGAATTTTATTAATTCTGTGTTATTTTCTTGGTCACAATGCCGAGATAATCAAACACCAATAAAATATTTAGAATGGTGGTAATTTTTGCACCATCTTCAAACGTCTTAGTAGCTTTTTAAAGCTTTATTTGCCATTGATAAAATAGCTAAATATCACGCTTAACTCTTAATTTTCGTTTTCAAAAAACCAAGCCTATCACGTATAATGGTGCTTTTTAGTTTCCAAACTTTTAAGTATTCATGTCTGATTACAAACCTACTTTAAACCTACCTGCCACCAAGTTTGCCATGAAGGCAAATCTTGCAAATCGTGAAGGTGGATTTCTTAAAAAATGGCAAGACGATGATTTGTACGGTCAAATTCGAGCGCACAATCAAGGTAAGCCCCAATTTACATTGCATGACGGTCCTCCATATGCCAATGGTGATATTCATATTGGCCATGCTGTTAATAAAGTTTTAAAAGATATTATTGTTAAGTCTAAGTCTTTATCGGGCTTTGATGCGCCCTATGTGCCAGGCTGGGATTGCCATGGTTTGCCAATCGAGCTAAATGTTGAAAAGAAGAAGGGTAAGGCTGGGGTAAAAATTGATGCTAATTCATTTAGAGCGGAATGTCGTAAATATGCCGACGTTCAAGTCGCTAAACAAAAGCTTGATTTCCAGCGCTTAGGTATTTTAGGTGATTGGAATAACCCATATTTAACGAAAGACTTCCAATACGAGGCGGACATTGTTCGCGCTTTAGGAAAGATTGTGGATAACGGGCATGTGTCTAAGGGCTATAAGCCCGTACATTGGTGTACTGAGTGTGGCTCAGCTTTGGCAGAGGCTGAAGTAGAGTACAAAGATAAACAGTCAGATGCTATTGATGTTAAATTTCGCATTATTGACAACAGTATATTTAAGGTTGATAAGCCGGTTTCTGTGGTTATCTGGACCACAACACCTTGGACATTGCCTGCCAATGAGGCTGTTGCACTTCACCCTGAAATGAATTATGTATTGGCAGATACTGGCGATGAATATTTATTATTAGCACAAGATTTAGCTCAAGATGCTTTAGCACGTTATGAGCTTAAAGCCAGTATCACCCCTGCAGTTTTTACCGGTAGTGAGCTAGAAGGCTTGCAAGTACAGCATCCTTTTTACGATAAGCAAGTGCCAATTATTTTAGGTGACCATGTAACGACCGATGCGGGTACTGGTGCAGTTCATACTGCGCCAGCGCACGGGCAAGAAGATTTTGTTGTTGGTAAGCAATATGATTTACCTGTTAATTGTCCGGTTGATGGCCGTGGTGTATTTTTTGAAGATACCGAGCTATTGGCTGGTCAATTTATTTTTAAAGCAAATGCAAGTGTTATTGAAATTTTAAAGTCAACCAATACACTGGTTAAACATGCACCATTGGTGCATTCGTATCCACATTGCTGGCGCCATAAGACGCCAGTTATTTTTAGAGCAACGCCACAATGGTTTATCTCTATGCAGGATAACGGATTAAGAGATGCGGTTAATGCAGAGATTCCAAAGGTAGACTGGATTCCAGATTGGGGTAAGAAGCGCATCGAATTGATGGTGGGTAATCGCCCTGATTGGTGTATTTCTCGTCAAAGATTTTGGGGTGTTCCAATCACATTGTTTACTCATAAGCAAACAGGGCAATTACATCCAGATACTCAAGCATTATTTGCAAGCATTTCAGCCATGATTGAAAAAGAAGGGATTGAGGCTTGGTTTGAAACAGACATCAAAGATTTATTGGGCGCTGATGCACAGGATTATGAAAAAGCCACTGACACACTAGATGTTTGGTTTGATTCTGGCGTGAGTCATTTTGCTGTTCTTAAGGCTAGAGAAGGTTTGTCTGATGTTGCTGATTTATATTTAGAAGGTTCTGATCAGCATCGAGGCTGGTTCCAATCATCTCTTATTTCATCGGTAGCAATCAACGGCAAGGCGCCTTATAAGCAGGTATTAACCCATGGATTTACCGTTGATAAAGACGGCAAAAAAATGAGCAAATCGTTGGGTAATGTGATGAGTCCACAAAAAGTGGTGAATAATTTAGGTGCTGATATTTTGCGCTTATGGATTGCTTCTACTGACTACACCGGTGAGATGACTGTATCTGATGAAATTTTAAATCGTTCAGCTGATTCTTATCGACGTATTCGCAATACCATGCGCTTTATGCTGGCAAATACTAGTGGCTTTAGCCCGGTACAAAACGCGATTGAGTTTGATGATATGCTAGATTTAGATAAATGGATTGTGTCTAAAACTGCAGACTTACAAGTTCAAATTTTAAAAGCTTATGAACAATATAATTTTCATAATGCCATGCAACTTATTCTAAATTTTTGTAGCAATGATTTGGGTGGATTCTATTTAGATGTCATCAAGGACAGACAATACACCACTCAAGAAGATTCTAGAGCAAGACGAAGTGCCCAAACAGCACTTAATCATATTCTTGAGGCAATGGTTCGCTGGCTTTCTCCTGTGTTGTCATTCACTGCTGAAGAAATTTGGCAAAACATGCCTAATGAAAAAGCACAAAGTATTTTCCTAAGTGAATGGTATGAAAGCCTGTCAGTGGGCTATGAAAATATTGCTATCGATACTGCTAGAAATATTAACCCATTCATTCGCAAGCAGATGGAAGTCATGCGAAGCGATAAAACGATTGGTTCATCGTTAGATGCGCAAGTTGATTTGTATTGTGATGAGAAAACTTATCAAGCTTTAGATCAGTTAGACGATGAGCTTCGCTTTGTATTTATTACTTCAGATGCCCGTATTCATCCATTGACTGATAAAACTGATGAATGTATTGAGGCGTTAGAAGGGGTGTTTATTAAAGTGAGCAAATCTGAGTATGAAAAATGTGTGCGCTGTTGGCATCATCGTGAAGATGTTGGTCAGCATGCTGAACATGTTGAATTGTGCGGGCGTTGTATTGAGAATGTTACCGGTGATGGTGAAAAGCGAGAGTACGCTTAATGAAAACGTTGCAGCTTGATTTAGGCGTTAAATCTTATCCGATTTACATCGGTCAGACGCTATTGT
>CAYYGB010000046.1:0-7582 GCA_964471285.1 uncultured Candidatus Thioglobus sp. | reverse complement strand
TTTGCCAATATGTTTGCCTATTTGCTCATCAAAAGCAGCCCAATGTTTATAGGCATGGAGCTTTTTAATGGCTGAAGGTTTTATCTCATAACCGGACAAATCTTCTTCATAGCCTTTTTCAGCTTCCTGTTTGACAATAGCTAAATAAGCCAAGAAAGAGTTAATAGCTACTTCTGGAGTTCCTGTTTGACCATGTCCAGGGACATAATTTTTAAATTTTAGGTTAACGGCATACTCCAAAGCTTTGACGTTGCTGTGCATGTCAGAGCTGGCATCAAAAGCGCCTAAAAAATCAATAATAGCATTGTCACCCAAAAACAAAGTTTGGCTACTCACATGCTCGATCATGATATCAGTATCGGTGTGGGCTTTTTGCGTTGGACTGTGAATGATAAATTGCTCAGAATCCAGTGTAATTCTTTGTAAGTGCGCTACGCTGTCGGTTGGATAAACGGCCTTTGTGTCTTTAGTTTGGCCTTGTGTATAGTCATTCATGATGTCTAGCCAAATATCGCTTTCACCCTCTTGAGTTTGTTTGAGCATTTTGGGATGGGCATATATTTTGATATTTGGATAACGCTCAACTATGGCCTGATTTCCCAGCCAATGATCGCCATGGGCGTGTGTATTAAATACAGCAATAATAGGTTTCTTGGTTATTTTTTCAATTTCAGTAATCACTTTTTTGCCAATATGGTAAGCGCTACCAGGATCAATAACAATAACACCTGTTTCACCAATAATCATAGCAGGATTGTTCATAAAACCTTGATTGTCGACGCTAGGAGTGCCCACGGGGCCGTGAATAACAAAAACATTTTTTGCGATAGGTTCAAATTGATATTTCCCAATATCTTTAATTATCCAAGCATTAGAAAAATTAGATAAAAGCAGTGTTAAAAGTAAGAGTGTTGTTTTCATTGTATTTTGCTATTGGAAAATAAATAAAACGATACTCGTTTTTATTTAAGAATTTTAATAAATTTCACAAATAATGAAAATGGCTAAAGATAATAAGTTAGCCATTATTCCAGCGTATTATAATATCGATACTAGGAAAGTGGATTTATTAGATCGATGAATATAGAAATTACTCAAGAATTTTCCAACAGCTTATACTGGATATCCTTGGTGGCGGTTGTGGTGTCGAGCGCTTCTGGCGTGTTGAAATCCGGCTTTAGAAAATTTGATTTATTTGGCGTGGTGATTATCGCTATTACCACAGGTTTGGGTGGTGGGTCATTGCGTGATATGCTGTTAGATGTTGATGTATTTTGGATAAAAGATCAGATTTTCTTTATCGTTTCGTTTTTGAGTGCTGTGTTGATTTTTATTGGTGCAAGGCTACTTCCTATCTCCTCTAAACTTTTTTTAATTCCTGATGCAGCAGGCTTAGCAGCATTTAGCATTGCCGGAACGATGGTTGCATTGGTGGCAGGTGCTCCTTGGTTAATTGCTAGTTTTATGGGTGTTATTACTGGCGCAATGGGCGGAATTTTTCGAGATTTATTGTGCAACGAGACACCGATTGTGTTTAAAAGCCCGCTATATGCAACAGCTGCGTGGCTTGGTTCATTAGGCTTTATTGTGCTAGTACACTATGGTGTTGGCGTTACCATTAGTGCACTTATTGCAGGCTCTGCAATATTTATAACTCGATTAGTAGCCCTGAAGCTTGATTTAGGATTGCCGAAATTCCAGCTTAAAGAATAGTTTTTTAGTCAAAAAAAATGACGACCAATAGGTCGTCATTTTTAAGGTGTACTAACTGAAGATTTAGATATCTAGTGACTCAATTTCTAATAACATTTTATTGATATGCTTACCTAGTTGCTCCTCATAGCCATTCCAATGATGATAATCAGCTAAACGCTTATGCGCAAAAGGCTTAATTTCATAATCAGCTAGATCTTCTTCGTAGCCTTTTTTAGATTCTTCTTGGATAAGAATTAAATAATCTAAGAATGGCTTAACGGCTGAATCTGCATCACCCGATGGTCCATGCCCAGGCACATAATGGTTTAGATTTAAATCAGTTGCATATTGTAGTGCAGTGATATTACCATGCATGTTAGATGTACCATCAAATCGACCAAAGCGTTTCATTAAGTCGTTATCTCCAAGAAATAATGTCTTACTACCTACGTGCTCAACCATGATGTCATTATTGGTATGCGCCTCACCAGTGATATCATTATGAATGATAAAAGTTTCTCCTGCCACGACGATTTTTTGCAAGTGAGATGTTGCATCTGTTGGGTAAACTGCTACCGTGTCTTTGGATAGACCTTCCGTCAAAGTATTCATTACACCTAGCCATACGTCGCTTTCACCATCTTTAGCTTGGGCAATCATTTTTGGATGGGCATAGATTTTAACATTAGGGTATTTTGCAACAATTGCTTGGTTGCCTAGCCAATGGTCACCATGAACATGGGTATTAAAAACAGCGACAATTGGCTTTTTAGAAATCTTTTCTATTTCTTTAAGTACTTTATTGCCCACTTGAAGTGTGCTACCTGGATCAACAACAATAACACCTTGTTTTCCAATAATAATGCCTGGATTGTTCATAAAGCCATAATTTTGCACACTAGGCTCGCCCAATGGGCCGTGCATAACGTATGTTTGACTACTAAGCGCTTCAAACTTATAATCACCTAGACCATTAATCACCCAAGCATTTGCAAAGCTTGAGAATGTTAATGCAAATAATAGTGTTATTTTTTTCATTTACTGACTCCTATATTGAGACAGTTATTGTACCTAATGTTATAATTCTAGATATGCGTAAAAAACCAAAATTGACCCATATAACCGACATAGCAACTACTCGCTTTTTCAATATTCAATCCATGGATGTTGAGTTTTCTAACGGAGAGAAGAGGCAATACGAGCGTTTGAAGCCACCTGGGAATGGTGCAGTTTTAGTGATTCCAATGTTGGATGATGAGACCGTATTAATGATTTATGAATATTCTGGCGGTACAGATAGATACGAGCTAGCACTCACCAAAGGAAAAATTGACGATGGCGAGACACCCCTTGAAGCAGCGAATAGAGAGCTTATTGAAGAGATTGGTTATGGTGCCAAGCGCCTTACTTATATGAAATCAATGAGTATTGCGCCAGGTTACCAATCTAGCGAAACACATATTGTCTTAGCGCAAGATTTATACGCAGCGAGTGCGCAGGGCGATGAACCAGAGCCGCTTGAAGTGGTTAAGCATAAATTGGCTGATTTGGAAAGCTTGGTTTATGATGACAATTTAACGGAAGCTAGAAGTATTGCCGCTCTTTATATGGCCAAAGAAGTCATTAAACAGCAAAATATCAGTGATTGAAATTCCTAAGGACTTTGTATTAACAGATGCAGACACCCCTTTTTGTGATGTTGAGCGTGCCCTAGAAGAGCCCAACGGTCTCATCGCTATAGGGGGTGATTTAACAACTCAGCGATTATTAGATGCTTATAGTCGGGGTATTTTTCCTTGGTATAGTGAGCAAGACCCGATTCTATGGTACAGCCCAAACCCAAGAATGGTGGTCACTCCAGATAAGCTGCATGTATCTAAAAGCTTAAGAAAAACATTAAATTCAAATAAATTCCAACTCAAAATCGATACTGATTTTGAGCAAATTATTCAGCATTGTAAAACGGTTGAACGTAAAGACCAGACGGGCACTTGGATTGACGAGGACATGGTATCTGCTTACACAAAGCTATTCGAACAAGGCTTTGTCCGCTGTATTGGCGTGTATCAACAATCTAAATTAGTGGGCGGATTATATGGTGTGTCATTAGGCAGCGTATTTTTTGGTGAATCAATGTTTTCATTAGTAAAAGATAGCTCAAAAATAGCCTTTGTTCATCTATTAGAACAGATGGGATATTCATTGGTCGATTGCCAGGTCGAAAGTCCGCATTTAAATAGCCTTGGCGCCTTTAATATTGAGCGTCACGCGTTCATTCAAAGTCTTAAAGAATTACTGTAAAATAGCGACTAATTTTACAAAACTACTAAACGAGAATCTATATGAAAAAAATAATCAAATTAACGGCGTTAATGTTTGTGATTGCTGGTATTTCTGCTTGCGGAAAAATGGGCGAACTAGAGGCTGTTAAGCCAGTTCAAGCGGCATCTGGCCAAACAATGACAACACCAGAACTAGATATTTTGCCGCATAACTCAAAATAAAACTTGAGCTTTTCCTACAAAAATCAATCCTTACATGCTGAATCTGTTGATATTGCAGATTTAATGCAGTGCTACGGCTCTCCGTTGTACGTATATTCACGCACCGATATTGAAAAAAATTGGCGCGAGTTTGACTCAGCCTTTGGTCAGCATCCGCACCTGGTTTGTTACGCAGTCAAAGCTAATTCTAATATTGCCGTATTGAATGTGTTGGCTAAAATTGGCGCAGGATTTGATATTGTTTCTATTGGTGAGTTGGAGCGCGTTTTGGCTGCAGGCGGAGAAGCTTCAAAATGTGTATTTTCTGGTGTAGCTAAAACTCAAGTAGAGATTGAGCGCGGTTTGGAAGTCGGTATTCGATGTTTTAATGTAGAGTCTGCTGCTGAGCTGGCACGTATTGAGCAAGTAGCGTCGAGTTTAAATACCCAAGCTTCTATTTCAATTCGCGTCAATCCAAATGTTGATGCAAAAACGCACCCGTACATTTCAACAGGCCTAAAAGAAAACAAATTTGGCGTTGATATTGATGACGCACTTGAGTTATATAAAACAGCGCAACAGTCTGAGCATTTGCTGGTCAAAGGGCTAGATTGTCATATTGGTTCACAGATTACCGATGTTTCACCATTTATAGATGCACTAGACAAAGTACTAGGCTTGATCGATACACTTAAAAATCAAGGTATTGATATCGAGCACCTAGATTTAGGTGGTGGTGTTGGCATTACTTATGATGATGAAGTAACGATAGATATCGCGGCTTACATTGCTCAGGTATTAGAAAAAGTTGGAGATTTGGAGATTATTTTAGAACCTGGTAGGGCGATTGTTGGCAATGCAGGTGTTTTTGTTACTAAAGTAGAGTTTCTAAAACAAAATTCAGATAAATCTTTTGCACTGATTGATGGCGCAATGAATGATCTCTTGCGCCCCGCTTTTTATAATGCGTATCATCATGTATTACCAATTCGTGAAAATTCCAAAGGGGTTGATGCTAAATGGGATCTTGTAGGCCCTATTTGTGAAACAGGAGATTTTTTAGCCAAAGATAGGCGTTTGTCTTTATCTGAAGGCGATTATTTAGCTATCATGTCCGCAGGGGCATATGGCTTTACCATGAGCTCAAATTACAATTCCAGACCACGCGTGGCTGAGGTAATGGTGTCAAATAATGCACATCACCTTATTCGTAAGCGTGAAACCATCCAAGATTTATTTATTACAGAGACTTTAATCAATGACTAAACTTACCAATAACCAGAAGAAATTTTTAAGATCCAAAGGTCACAGCCTTAAACCTGTTGTGATGATTGGGCAACACGGACTGAGCGAGGCTGTTTTATCAGAGCTTGAATCAAGTCTAGAAACCCACGAACTATTAAAAATTAAAGTACGTGGTGATGATCGTGAAGATAAACAGCTCGTCATTGATAAGATTGTCCAAGCAACCCATGCGCATTTAGTGCAGGTTATTGGAAGTGTTATGGTTATTTATCGTGCATTCGATAAAGATCCTCAAATCATTCTTCCAAGAAAATAATTCCAAATGACTAAGATTGCAATTAGTGCTGCCGAAACTTCAGGTGACCTAATTGGATCAACACTAGTTCAAGCGCTAAAAACCCAAGACCCAACTCTTAATATTGAGGGGTTATGTGGTGAAAAAATGCAGGCTCAGGGCTGCAAACAGCACTGGGATATGAGCCTAGTAAATGTCATGGGATTCAGTGAAGTTCTAAAAAAACTTCCCTCGCTGCTAAGGCTAAGAAAAACCATTGTCGAGTATTTCTCTAAGCATAAGCCAGATGTTTTTATTGGGATAGATGCACCTGATTTCAATTTTGTTATTGAAAGAAAGTTAAAAAATATCGGAATCAAAACAGTTCACTTTATTTCGCCTTCAGTATGGGCGTGGCGTGCATCGCGCGTTAAAAAAATCAAACGCTCTAGCGACTTAATATTATGCCTATTCCCTTTTGAGGTAGATTTTTACACGCGCCATAATCAGAGGGCTGTATTTGTTGGACACCCTTTAGCAGAAAAGCTCACCCCTAGACAAAACCACCAAGCAGGTAAAAATATTTTACTCATGCCTGGCTCAAGAGCGGGAGAAGTAAGGCGTCTTTTGCCTGAGATGCTGCTTGCAGCAAAAACAATGTCACACCAAGATCCATCATTTAAGTTTCATTTAGCATTAGCGAATGAGGAGTTACTTGAATGGGCTAAAGATATTATCGGTAATCAAGATATAAGTCTTTCAGTTAATAAGGCGCATGAGCATATGCAAGGCGCAGATTTGGTGTTAGTCGCCTCGGGGACCGCAACACTTGAGTTATCTTTAATTGGCGTGCCAATGGTGGTGGTTTATAAGCTCTCTACACTGAGTTATTTTATCGCTTCAAATTTGGTTAAAAGTAAATTTATTAGTCTGCCTAATGTGATTGCTAACAAAGCCTTGGTTCCAGAATTGATCCAAAAAGAAGCAAATGGTGATAATATTGCCAACCATGCAATGCGTATTCTAAAGAGTGATCATTCCGATTTAACCGAGGAGTTTTCTAAGATACATAAAAGCCTTTGCTTGAATGCTAGTCAAGAGTCAGCCAAGCTTATTCTTGAATTTATCCATGAATAAAGAATTTCAAAAAATTGTTGATTCAGCGCTTGATGAAGATTTAGGTTCTGGTGATGTTTCGGCGAGTTTGTTGCCTGATGAGCATGCTGTTGCAACTATTATTTGTCGAGAAAGCGCTATTATTTGTGGCATTGAATTTGCCCAAGCTACTTTTGCCTCGCTAGATAAAGATATTAAAATCTCTTGGCAAGTTAAAGATGGAGATTTAGTGGAGCCATCTCAAATTTTAGCAACCTTGTCAGGTTCGTCAAGATCAATTATTAGTGGGGAGCGAGTGGCGCTTAATTTTTTGCAAACACTGAGTTCGGTGGCAACGCAAACAAACTTAATGGTTGCTAAAATAGCACACACAAAGGCAAAATTACTAGATACAAGAAAAACACTACCTGGACTTAGACTGGCGCAAAAATATGCAGTTAAATGCGGCGGTGGCAATAATCACCGCCTAGGATTGTACGACTGTGTAATGCTTAAAGAAAACCATATTATAGCTTTCGGCAGTATTACTGATGCTGTCAAAAAAGCTAAAGAACAATACTCAAAGCTTGACTTAATTGTTGAAGTAGAAACACTAGATCAATTAGCAGAAGTACTTAAGTTAGAAGGTGTAACGCGAGCATTGTGCGATAATTTTTCACATCAAGAGTTGACCCAGGCTGTGCAAATGGCCTCTGGTAAGTTGCCCCTCGAAGCTTCTGGAAATATTGATTTAGAAACGCTTGTTGCTGTTGCCGAGATGGGTGTTGAT
>CAYYGB010000045.1:0-7719 GCA_964471285.1 uncultured Candidatus Thioglobus sp. | reverse complement strand
CGCTGGTTGCATGGTTGAAGAAGGTACAGTTAAGAAAGACTTACCAATTCGTGTTCTACGTGATAGTGTTGTGATCTTCGAAGGTGAATTAGAGTCATTAAGACGTTTCAAGGACGATGTTAAATCCGTGAAATCTGGTACCGAGTGTGGTATTGGTGTTGCAGGTTATAACGATGTTCAGCCAGGCGATCAAATCGAAGTCTTTGAGCGTGTTGAAACTGCACGTAGCCTATAGCACCCATGGAACAAAAAGATTCCTTTAGAATTGAACGCATTAACGAGCTAGTTCGTCGTGAATTAGTGACCTTATTAAAGAACGAAACTAAAGATCCTAGACTGTCTAGTGTTGTTATTACTGACGTATTAACCAGTCGTGATTTGAGCGCTGCAAAGGTCTTCTATACTGCATCCGAAGAGGATAAAGCAGCTGTTGAACCGCTACTTAATAAAGCAGCAGGTTTTTTTCGATCACGTTTATCAAAAACAGTTGACTTGCGTCACACTCCAGCCTTGAGGTTCATTTTTGATCCTGCACCTAATAACGGTGCAAGAATCGATGATCTACTTTCTAAACTGTAAGTTTAGCCATGTCAAGGCGCAACCCTAAAGGCAGAGATATTAATGGTATTGTCTTGTTAGATAAAGACACTGGCCTAAGTTCAAACGCCGCCTTACAAAAAGTTAAACGACTTTTCTTTGCTAAAAAAGCAGGGCATACAGGTAGTCTAGATCCACTTGCTAGTGGCATCCTTCCGATTTGTCTGGGACAAGCAACCAAGGTTGCTCAATTTTTATTGGATGATGATAAGCGCTATTTTGTGCGCGCTAAATTAGGTGAAAACACGGATACTTACGATTGCGAAGGTGTCGTGATTAAAACCCAGCCATTTGAACAGCTGAATCAAGATGAAATCATTACAGCAGCGCTGAGTTTTAAGGGCGATATTCTGCAAGTGCCTCCGATGTATTCAGCACTCAAAAAAGACGGACAACCGCTATATAAACTTGCTAGACAAGGTATTGAAATTGAGCGCCCTGCTCGTCCAGTGACAATCCATGATATTAATTTTATTAGTTATGAACAAGGGGTTATCACCTTGGATGTAAGTTGTTCTAAAGGCACTTATATTCGAAGTTTAATCCAAGATATTGGCGACAAGCTAGGTTGTGGCGCTCATGTTATTGAGTTGAGACGCACAGGGTTTGCACATCTTGACATTAGTGAAACCATTAAATTTTGTGAATTAGAGGCGCTTGTTACTGAAGACTATCAGCAGCTAGATGTGCATATTTTCCCCAGTGAGAATATGTTACCCAATATTCCAGATGCTTCGCTAGACACACAACAAACCATTGATATTAAATTCGGACGAGCTGTTCAGTCAGATCAACTGGGACAGCAGCACACGGTTAAGTTGTTTGGCCCAGATCATGAGTTTTTAGGGGTGGGAGAATTGTCACAGGATGGTGTCATTGCACCCAAACGTCTTTTTGTTTAATCTATAATTTAGCGTATGAATACTGGAGATAATAAAAAAAGCGCCTTGGTCGGCTACGGGTTTGACGATAACTTGATGCGAAGTGTTAAGGGAGATGAAGGCTTAAAAGATAGCGTTTATAATAGAGAGCGCACACAAAGTATCGTCGATGACAATATCGAAGAGCTTTTGGACGTGGTTTTATTCTTGCTTTTGTCTACAGGTATTTATCGAATTGTTATCGGCTTGAATAATGGTGAAATCAAAACCTCTTCGGTTTTTGACCCGTTTAATGTAGAGATTCATCTTGCTGAAGATTTGCTTGTGCCTGATTATGTCTTTAATCACTTTGGCATGATCGCCCTGGATGAAAAAGAGGCGCTCATTAGGCGTTATTATCAAATGCTTGAGCATGATCATGCTTTTGAGTATTTGTCTGATGAGTGGCAGGCTGCTTTTCATCAGCGCAGTAAGGATATGAGGAAACTGACTGATGAAACTGAGCTTAGATATATTGTTGATCACATCCCAGCACTGAGAAATTTAGATGGTTATTATTTGCGTTCAACCGTAATTAATTTATTTAACTCCACCATTTCTATGTCATTTAACTGTGATGGTACACAGATTATGTCACATAAGAAATTTAGAGAGTTTATCGAAGAATACGTATAGGAAAGAATATGAAAGTTTTAGTAATTGGTGCTGGTGGCCGCGAGCATGCCTTGGCATGGCAATGTGCGAAGTTTGATAATATTAAAGAAGTTTTTGTTGCACCTGGCAATGCCGGTACCGAGCTAGAAGGCAAGCTCACCAATGTTAACATTGGCGCTGAGGATATTGACGGGCTGATTACATTTGCCCAAGATAATCAGATTGACATTACTATTGTCGGCCCTGAAGCGCCATTAGTGATTGGTGTAGTAGATCGTTTTCAAGCGCAAGGATTGGCTATTTTTGGCCCAACCCAAGCGGCTTCACAGCTTGAAGGCTCTAAGGCATTTTGTAAAGATTTTTTGCATCGAAACAATATTCCAACCGCTTATTACGACGTCTTTACCGAAGTTGAGCCAGCAATCGCTTACGTGCAAGAAAAGGGCACACCGATTGTGATTAAAGCGGATGGCTTAGCGGCAGGAAAAGGCGTTATTATCGCTAATACAGAAGCAGAGGCCGTGGTTGCAATTAACGATATGCTAGAGGGTAACCGATTTGGTGCGGCAGGTTCTCGCGTGGTTATTGAAGAATTTTTGGTGGGCGAAGAAGCAAGCTTTATTGTTATGGTTGATGGCAAAAATATCTTGCCAATGGCAACCTCACAAGATCATAAAGCGCGCGACAACGGCGACAAAGGTCCGAACACTGGAGGCATGGGTGCATACTCTCCAGCACCTATTGTGACTGATGAAATTTTCCAAGATGTGATGGATAGCGTTATCCGACCAACAGTTGATGGTATGTCATCTGAGGGAAATCCGTACACAGGATTTTTATATGCAGGCTTAATGATCGACAAGCAGGGTAATTCTAAAGTTTTGGAATATAACTGTCGCTTTGGTGATCCAGAAACTCAGCCAATCATGATGCGCCTTAAATCTAATTTGGCGGAATTATGCCTACTAGCAACCCAGGGCAAACTGGATAAAGCGAATATTGAATGGGACGCGCGCTCAGCCATGGGTGTTGTGCTTGCAGCCAATGGCTATCCTGATGCTTATGCATCTGGCGAAGTCATTGGATTGCCGTCAGACACTAGTGATGCCAAAGTGTTTCATGCGGGTACAAAAATGGATGGCAATGACGTAGTAACAAGCGGCGGGCGAGTCCTATGTGCAACTGCTCTAGGTGCTGATACTAAACAGGCGCAAACAAATGCCTATCAATTGCTTGAAAAAATTAACTGGCCAAGTGCTTACTTCAGAACTGATATTGGCTTTAAAGCCATCAAGAAATAAATACAAATTCATGTGTGAAATAGTGCATTAAATAAGTCAATAAAACTTGTTTTTTGTTGTCTAAAAATGTACTACATTTTGTGTTCTCAAAATCACATTGCATTGCTATAATGACCTTATGAAAATTTTAGTCGCAGGTAGTGGAATCATTGGAGTTAGTTCAGCTTATTATCTGGCTAAAGCTGGTCATGAGGTGACAGTTGTTGACCAGGAATCCGCGTCAGCACTAAGCACCAGCTATGCCAATGCAGGCCAATTATCTTACGGAATGTCATCTCCTTGGGCGGGTCCTGGAATTCCATTTAAGGCCATGAAATGGTTGTTGGCGAAATATGCGCCTTTAATTATCAATCCCAAGCTTACTTTTTTAACGATAAAGTTTCTGTTTAAAATTCTAAGAAATTGCACTGTTGGTCGTTATGAGATTAATAAATCTCGAATGGTTCGAGTATCAAAATATTCCCAGCAGGCTATTGCTGAGATGGTCAAAGAGTACGATTTTGATTTCGAGTTAAGAAGTCATGGATTGTTGCAAGTATTTAGAACCCAGGCTCAGCTTGAGGCATCCAAAAAAGATATGGCGGTGCTAGATGCTTACAATGTTAAGTATAAGAAATTAAATGTGGAAGGTTGTATCAAAGTTGAGCCTGCACTTATTCATGTGCAAGATAAAATACTCGGTGGCATACACTACCTTGAAGATCAAAGCGCTAATTGCTTCTCATTTACCAATCACTTGACTCAGGCATGTAAGGATTTAGGTGTTAAGTTTGATTTCAATGTCAGTATTCAGAAAATCGAGCATGAAAATAAAAGCATTGTTGGTATTCAGACGGATAAGGGTCTTTATCAGGCAGATAAGTATGTCATTGCCTTGGGTAGCGAGTCGACTGATATCCTTGCCCCGCTTGGCATACATTTGCCTATTTATCCGGTTAAAGGCTACTCCATTACCATGCCGATCAAGAATGATGCGGATGCCCCACAAGGCACACTCATGGATGAAACTTATAAAGTGGCCATTACACGACTTGGAGATACGATTCGCATCGCAGGCATTGCAGAGCTCACAGGCTATGATAAAAGTTTGTCAAAATCAGGTGATCGTATTACTCAATTTGTTCTTAAAGATTTATTTCCGAAAGCAGCTGAGCAAGTAGAGGATGACCACCTTTGGGCAGGTTTGCGACCAATGACACCCGATGGCACGCCAATTATTGGAAAAACACCTTACGATAATTTATTTTTAAACACAGGACACGGCACACTGGGGTGGACCATGGGCCTTGGGTCAGGAAAGATTATTAGTTCAATTATTTCTGAAAAAAAACCTGAAATAGATATCGAAGGGCTTGATATGTTTAGGTATCAATAAATATTGCCAGCCCAAATGATTATTGTTGGTGTTGATGAAGCAGGTCGTGGCCCGTTAATAGGTTCAGTGGTTGCGGGCGCTGTGATACTTCCAGCTGAGTTTAGCCTACCTGAATTGACAGATTCCAAAAAACTTAGTGAGAAAAAGCGTGAAACTTTATACGCGTTAATTACCCAACAGTGTCAATGGGCGGTGGGCGAATCTAGCCCGCAAGAGATAGACGACATCAATATTCTTCAAGCCACTATGTTAGCCATGAAGCGCGCAGTTGATAATCTAGATATAAAATACGATCAAGTGATAGTAGACGGCAATCGCTGTCCAGATTTAGAGCGTTGTAGGGCGATCGTTAAAGGGGATTTAACTGAGCCAGTTATTTCAGCAGCATCAATTATTGCTAAAGTTACACGCGATCGACAAATGATAGATCTAGATCGACAGTATCCTCGGTATGGTTTTGCCCAGCATAAGGGCTATGGTACCAAAATACACCTAGCAGCGCTACAACAACATGGCGCTATTAAAGGCCAACACCGGTTTTCATTCGCACCCGTCAAGCGAGCATAGAAAAACTATTAACTAAAAAGGTGTACCTTCTGCATTGCCACCCAACGCTCTGAGCTCTTGCTTAAGTTTGGATTTTTGCGCATCAAGTGCGGCTTGTTGTTTTTTCAACTCTGCTTTTTTTAGCGCAGCCAATTCTCTTTGGTGATCACGCTCAATTTCAGCGGCAGGTCGAGTTTTTAAATAATCAAAGCGTTTAACAATTTTCTTGGCCCATTTTGCTTTTGATGCAACTTTAACAGCGCTTTTAGCTTCACGCTGAGTCACAGCGCCCATTAGATAAACAGTTTGAGCTTCAGTCATCACTCGAACTAGGGTTGGATGAAAGACTTCTTGGTTATGAAATAAAGTTTCGACTTGCGCTGTAATAGCCGAATCCTTTGCACGACTTAATAACCCACTATTTGGACCAATGGTGATTTCATTAAACACTTGTTTGGTTTTAGGATCTTGAATTTCTGCTTGTTGCATAATGTAAGCTCGCACGTCGCTACTTGGCGCCTCACCCGTAATCAGTACACTTTTGTTATACACCATAAAATTAAGATGAGCCTCTTCAAGCGCAGAGTCTTGATTTGGCCAAGCAAGCATTCTAAATAGAATAGTTCTATCATCGAGCACTTCGCCCGCACTTCGCCTGTCATTGGTGGTGGTAATAATAGTGCTAACCGTTGAAGCGCTTTGAATGGCAGGTAAACAACCAGTTAGCATCAATGAGTTGGCAATTAATATAGCAGAAATCAGTAATTTTTTCATAAATAATTAGCGCTCGAAGGCGTCTTTAATCCAGTTTATTTTAGGATATTTTAAATCAGATTCTAGTCCAATAACATCGAACCGACAGATATATTCATCAAACTTTTGTTGACAGGCAAGATAGTATTCAGCAGTGCGCATTATTTTTAATTGCTTAGCTTGGTCAACCGAATCAGTGGCTGATCCAAAATGAGTATTTTTTCGATAACGAACTTCAACAAAAACCAATACTTGCTCAGCTTTATCAAGCATAATAATATCTATTTCACCAACCTTGGTAAGATAGTTTTGTTCAATTAGCACCAGACCCTGCTGAATCAGATATTTCAGTGCAATGTCTTCTGCTTGATTGCCAATTTGTCTTTTAATACTAAACATGATCGGAACGCTTTATATTGTTGCAACCCCTATTGGAAACTTAGATGATATCACTTTCAGGGCGATTGAAATTCTAAAAAATGTAGATGTTATTCTAGCTGAAGACACACGCCATTCCAAGCGCTTGTTAAATCATTATGATATCAAAGCAGATCTATGGGCTTTTCATGACCACAACGAAAAACAAAAATCTCAAGTTATTGTAAACGATTTACTGGAAGGTAAAAATATGGCACTGATTAGTGACGCAGGAACACCACTGATTAGTGATCCTGGCTATGTCCTTGTGCGCGAAGCCAAAAAATCAGGAGTTATGGTGTCACCCATTCCAGGTCCGAGTGCAATGATCAGCGCTATGAGTGCCTCAGGTATAGCCAGTGATAAATTTGGTTTTTTCGGTTTTTTACCCAGCAAGCAAACCGCTAGAGTTAAAGCTATTCAGGCCATTGCACACATTGATCAAACCGTTATTTTCTATGAGTCACCCAAGCGTATTTTGGCTTGTGCACAAGACTTACAAAGTGTTTTAGGCGATGAGCGAATTGTGTGTTTTGCTAAAGAACTCACCAAATCTTTTGAAACCATCAAAACTGACACACTACCTCATTTGATTGATTATCTTCAAGCAGACTCGGCGCATCAAAAAGGTGAATTCGTTATATTAATCTCAAGTATTGATAAAGACGACAAAGTAGAAGGCGAGGAACAATTGGATAAAATATTACCAATTTTATTAGTTGAAATGGGCGCATCAAAAGCCGCCAAGTTAGCCGCCAAAATTACGGGTATTGATAAAAAGCATTGCTATCAGCGTGCAATTGACTTATAAGGATTAAACATGGATTTTTATACACGACATATTTTCTTTTGCAATAATCTGCGTAAAGATGGCAAGGCCTGCTGTTCACAACTAGATGCTAAGCAAATGTATCGCTACGCCAAAGATAAATGTCGCGATGAAGGAGTGATGGGTGAGGGCAAAATTGGCATCAGCGAATCACGCTGTTTGGGCAGGTGCGAGCACGGCCCAGTGGCTGTTGTCTATCCAGATAACGTTTGGTATCAATATATTGATAAAGAAGATATCGATGAAATTATCAGTGAACATCTTATTGGTGGAAAACCTGTTAAACGACTACAGATTGACTAATTTTTGGTATAAACCCCTCACCTTTTGATCCAAATCGGAAATTTGAGAATTATTTTCAATCAC
>CAYYGB010000044.1:0-8025 GCA_964471285.1 uncultured Candidatus Thioglobus sp. | reverse complement strand
ATAAGCCATACTCTGTTCAATCGTTTGAGCCAAGATTGTCAGTGCAAACATAGCAGTTGAAACATACAAAATATCACCAATAACATGACCTATAGAAAGCCATAATGCAGCAATAGGTCCATAGCGTGTTGATGTTGCTAAGACTGCAAATATACCTGGCCCTGGGGAGATGGCATAAACAAACGTAGCGACAGTTAAAGATAGTAGCGTTAATAGTTCCATCTGCTATAATTCCTTCATTATTTAAATATTTATTTTAACGCCTTATGAATTTAGATTACCTTGATTTTGAACAGCCAATTGCTGAATTTGAAGACAAAATAGAAGCGCTTTGTAATATTAAAAATAAAGCTGATATTGCACAGGAAACTGACGCTTTAAAATCCAAAAGCACTGCGCTCACTAAAAAGATATTTTCTTCTTTATCAGATTGGCAAATCTCGCAACTCGCTCGCCATCCAAAACGCTTGTTTACGCTAGATTATATTGATACAGTGTTTGAAGAATTTACTGAATTACATGGTGATCGCGCTTATGGTGACGACCATGCAATTGTGGGTGGTATCGCCAAATTAGACGGCCAACCTGTTATGTTTATTGGCCAACAAAAAGGTCGAACAACTCAAGAAAAATTAAAATACAATTTTGGTATGCCACGTCCTGAAGGCTACCGTAAGGCATTACGTTTAATGAAAATGGCTGAAAAATTCAACATGCCTGTCATTACTTTTATCGATACACCCGGCGCCTACCCAGGTATTGGTGCAGAAGAGCGTGGACAAAGTGAAGCAATTGCTAGAAACTTATTTGAAATGTCAACTTTAGCGACTCCTATTATTTCTGTAGTCATTGGCGAAGGTGGCTCTGGCGGCGCCCTAGCCATTGGTGTAGCAGATACCATGATGATGTTTCAATACTCAATCTATGCGGTTATCTCACCAGAAGGTTGTGCGTCTATTTTGTATAAAGACGTTAGTAAGGCCAACATTGCTGCCGAATCTTTAAAGCTTACTTCAACACATCTTAAAAAAGCCGGCTTGATTGATATTATTATTGATGAACCTCTAGGTGGCATTCATCGTAATCCGTCTAAAGCTCAATCTTTATTAAAAGCTGCATTAGTCAAAGAACTTAACACCATCAAAAAAATCTCAACAAAAGATTTATTATCAGCAAGACAAGAAAAGCTCCTTGGGTTTGGACAGTTTAAAGACTAAAGATACTTTTCTCGAGGGCAAGAAAGTTGTCCTAGGCCTAAGTGGCGGCATGGACTCGATCGTCTTGCTGCATTATTTACATACCTACTTCCCCAATCATTTAAGAGTTGTTCACTGCAATCATCACCTATCTAAGCATTGTGATGATTGGAATACTTTTTGCCAAAAACTGTGCAAAAGCCTAAACATACCCTATAAAAATATTGATCTACATCTAGAAAAATCGTCTAATATTGAAGAAAATGCACGTAAAAAACGCTATTTTTCATTATCTTGTGATTTAAATAAAGATGAGGTTTTATGTACTGCTCACCATCAAAATGATCAGGCTGAAACCCTACTCTTGCAATTGTTTCGGGGCTCTGGCGTTGCAGGTTTAGCTTCAATGCCACAACAAAAACCCTTAGGATCGGGTATTCACTATCGTCCTATGCTGGAGATTGAAAAACAACAAATTATTGACTATGCTACTGATCACAAACTCAACTGGATTGAAGACGATAGCAACAAAGATACCAACTTTAGACGCAATTTACTGCGAATAGACTTCATTCCTGCATTATCAAAAATTTACCAAAATCTGGTTAAATCAATTGCTCGTAGTGCCAGACACCAATCAGAAGCACTAAAACTGACCCGCGAATTAGCGCAGCTAGATATTCAAGCTAATAGTCTTATAACTGATAATAACCTTGTGCAAATTGAGGCACTGATGACGCTTGACACTCATCGAATTAAGAATGTTCTGCGCTATCATTTAAATCAAATGCAATTTTTAGCGCCTAGCGACAAAATCATGGATCAAATTATTGAACTCTTGTCCGCTAAAGCCGACGCAACTCCATTAGTTAGGTGGGATGAATTTGAAATCAGACGTTATCAAGCACAACTATACTTTATTAATAATTCGAACGACAAAACATTAGAAAAATGCCCAATTCATGATGAATTGCAAAATTTGCCAAATTTTTCAATTCGCTATCGAGCGGAAGGTCAACGTATTAAATTAGCGGGTAAAAAGCACTCACAATCACTTAAAAAGGTCCTTCAAGAGGCCGGAATACCGCCCTGGGAGCGTAATACGCTAAAAATGTACTATATTAACGATGAATTACGAGCGATGGAACGCCTTGGACACATGCAAAATGCTGAATAATCATTATTTGTCAAATTTTTGAAAAAACGATTATTTATAACTAATATTAGTATTACTTTTAACTGCCGGTTTAGCAATAGCAGTCGCAATTTCTTGTAAATGGATGCTACCAATAATTTCATTATTATCATCAACAACATTCGCTGCATGATTATCACTATCCACGACGCCAGACAATACATTTTCCAATACACTGCTCTGGTGAAAGCTTGGACCTTCTACTGTTTTGCCTTTGTTCATTATTGACTTAATATTAATAACGCGACCACGATTAATTTCTTGAATAAAATCAACAATATAATCATCGTCCGGCTTAAGAATAATATCTTGAGGGTTTCCTTGTTGAATCACCTCACCATCACGCAAAATAGCAATAGAGTCTCCAATGCGAAGCGCCTCGTCCAAGTCATGGGTAATAAAGACAATGGTCTTATGAAGATCTTGCTGAAGGTCAAGTAAGATATCTTGCATATCTGATCTGATTAACGGATCAAGGGCTGAGAAAGCCTCATCCATCAATAAAATATCCGCGTCTGTTGCCAGTGCGCGAGCCAATCCAACACGTTGTTGCATGCCGCCCGAAAGCTGAGCTGGGTAATAATCTTCAAATCCATCCAATCCAACACGCTCTAACCATTTATGCGAATCTTTTTTAGCTTGATCCAAAGAAATACCCTGAATCACCAATCCATAGGCTACATTTTCAGCAACTGTTTTGTGCACATGAAGGCCAAACTTTTGAAAGACCATGGAAGTTTGATGGCGCCTATACTCACGTAGTGCAATTTTAGACATGGATAAAACATCTTCACCATAAACATCTATACTGCCGCTTGTTGGCTCGATCAGACGATTAATATGGCGAATTAAAGTTGATTTTCCAGAGCCTGATAAGCCCATAATCACCGATATTTTATGGGCAGGGATATCAATGTTGATATCTTTTAATCCTAAAACATGGTTATGTTTGTCTAGTAAGTCAGCTTTTGACATACCGTCTTTTACATATTGAACCATCTTCTTTGGTCGCTTACCAAATATTTTGTACAGACCCTTGATGCTAATAGCAATATCACTCATGAATGATCTCCATGACGGTGCTTTTGCAATCGTTTTCCATATTCCTGGGTAACTCTGTCAAAAATAATAGCAAGTGCCACAATGGCCAATCCGTTTAATAAGCCTAGCGCTAAATACTGGTTTGAGATAGAGCGTAAGACTGGCACGCCTAATCCTGCGACGCCAATCATTGAAGCGATAACCACCATTGATAATGCCATCATAATCGTTTGATTAATGCCTGCAAAAATGTTTGGCAAAGCCAAAGGTATTTGCACACCGAATAATCGCTGACTATAGCTAGCGCCAAAAGCATCTGCGGCTTCTAACGCCTCTTTACTTACCAGACGAATACCTAAGTTAGTCAAACGCACAACTGGTGGCAACGCATAAATACATACAGCAATTAAACCTGGCACTTTACCAATACCTAACAACATGACGACTGGAATTAGATAAACAAAAGCAGGAATGGTTTGCATGATATCAAGCAGTGGCGTTACTAGTGTTTGCGCATACTTTGACCTGGCCATCAAAATTCCCATCGGAATTCCGATAACGATACAAATCAAAGTGGCAACTGAAACAATAGCCAACGTCGACATAGTATCTTCCCACATGCCAAAATAACCAATGGCGATGAATGCTAATATTGCCCCTGATGCAATTTTAATACTTCGACTTCCGGCCCAAGCAAGTGAACCAACAATAAGTAGAATGATTGGCCATGGTGTGGCTAATAGTAACTTTTCAAACCAAACTAAAAACCATAAAAGCGGATCAAAGAAGCCCTCTATCGCCTCTCCATACTCGCCTGTAAATTCTGAAAAACTACCATCTATACTTTTTTTAAACTCTCGAAGTTCCCCAATTTTCATTGCTGGAAACTCACCTAAAATATCAATCATAAATCCTATATTATTGTTAAAAAAAATGCCTGAAAAATCAGGCATTTATTATTATTGAAATAGACGTGCTATTTAATCGCTGCTTTAATTTTATCTGCAGTCGCTGTATCTACCCATGACTTCCATGCTTCTGGCTTAGTCAATAGAAACTCAATTGCTGCATCTGCACCACTGGCTTGATTGTCACCCATGTAGACCAACATTTCATTCATTACAGCACCTGAATAAGTACGGTTTTTAAAGTAATTAGATACTTCAGCACCGCCATTCTTCTTTAGCTTATCAGTCACTACTGTATGAACTTCTGACTTAGTCCAAGTAGTTTGCTTTGGATTGTCGCACTCTTCTTTTGCTATACAAGAAGTCCAGTGCTCAGCACCTGCAAATGGCACACCAAAGTCAAGCTTAACCATGTTGTATTTACCAATAAGCGCTGTTGGAGACCAGTAGTAACCAAACCAGTTTTGCTCACGATCAACCGCTTTTGACATTGAACCGTCTAAACCTGCAGCAGAACCCGGATTAATAAGTTTCCAACCTTTAGCTTCCATATCAAACGCTTTGAATAAATTAGCATTAGCTAATTGACAAGCCCAACCGGCAGGACACGTTACAAATGCGCCTTTTGAAGGGTCTTCTTTGTCTGGGAATAAGTCTGGGCGCTTAATAACGTCAAGCACTGTTTTTAATTCAGGATGTGCTTTAGCAGTATGTGGTGGAATCCACCAGCCCTCGCCTAAGTCTGTAATTGGGTTGCTGTTTTCTGAATGAAGCGTACCTTCTTTCATTGCTTTATAAAGTGGCTCGCGAACTGAGTTAATCCATAATTCAGGTGCAGCATCTGGCTGGCCTTTAGAATTCATTGATGCGAACGTTGTTTCTGTTGCACCTGGCACTAATTCAACTTTCAAACCGTAGCCTTCTTCAAGAATGATCTTATCAACATTTGCCATTAATTCGGCTGATGCCCAGTTCATTTCGGCGATTTGGATAACGACTGCTTCATCTTTCTCAGATGTGGTGTAATAAACCAATGATGCAATAATTACAGCAGCAAGGACTGCTTGTTTGATAAATTTACTATTCACTATATAACTCCCAATTATTAAAAAATGTTAAAAAACAAAGGGAGATATTAAACTATTTGCTCACCAATTGTTTTTAGTACAATTGGTAATCTATGTTAACAGGCTCAGAGTTTTAAAGGAGCGCATGTCATAAATAAGGATTGTCAATCTGTAATTTTTCCAGGATTTTTACCTCAAGGCTTTCCATTTTTTGTGCCTCAGACTCTTCTACGTGGTCATATCCTAATAAGTGTAATGTGCCATGAATGGCCATATGAATTAAATGGTTATTAAATGTTTTTTGCTGCATTTTCGCCTCTTCAGCAACTATTTCATTACAAATAACCACATCACCCAAAATATCTTCATCAATCTCAATGGGTAAATCACTAGGAAAGGATAAAACATTGGTGGCTTTATCTTTATGACGGTAGGTTTTATTGAGTTGTTGAATTTCATTTTTATCAACAAAGCGGATGAGTAGCTCGCTTTTCCCTTGGTTAAGCTCATCCAATACGGTTTGCAAGATATCACAAAACTCAGTTTCATTTATGTTGTTAGCGTTAATACTATTTTGAATAACAATCATCTCAAACTATTAATTGATAAAATGATTTATTTTACGTTGTTAATTTTTCTGCATTCATGCCAATCGTCGAAGTCGCTATTGCTGTCCCATTAAACCGAACCTTTGATTATCTTTGTGAGGATAAGGTAGAGGTTGGCGCACGTGTGAAAGTACCTTTCGGCACTAAAAAAGTCTTTGGCATTGTTCTGTCACATAAAGATAAGAGTGAATTTAACAAACTTAAATCTGTGATCGAAGTTTTGGATGAGACACCCATTCTCGATAAACCCATCCTTGATTTTTTATTTTGGGCCGCTAAATATTATCACCATCCAATCGGCGAGGTTCTTTTAGCAGCATTGCCAAAAAATCTACGCATTGGCAAGCCGGCCATCATCAAAAAAGTGATCGGCCTACCAACTCAAACTAGCAAACCTGATTTTGAAATTACACAAGAACAAAGTTTAGCTATTGATACCATTCTTGAAAAACGCGATACTTATCATGGTTTTTTACTTCATGGGGTAACTGGCAGTGGAAAAACCGAAGTTTACCTGCGCATTACTCAAGAAGTGCTTAATCAAGGTAAACAGGTATTGGTTTTAGTGCCTGAAATTGGCTTAACACCTCAAATGATCTCTCGCTTCGAAAATCGCTTAAAAACACGCGTGGTGGCGATTCATTCGCAGCTGAATGAAACGCAAAAATTAGATGCCTATCTAATGGCTAAAAACACGCAGGCAGGTGTTGTATTGGGTACACGAAGTGCGATATTTGCACCGATGCCAAATTTAGGCTTAATTATTATCGATGAAGAGCATGATGGGTCTTTTAAACAGCAATCAAGCTTTCGTTATTCAGCAAGAGACCTTAGTTTTATTCGTGCCAAACAGGCAAATATTCCTCTGATCTTAGGTACCGCCACACCGGCTTTGGAAACCTTAAAAAATGCCATGGATAACAAGTTAACTCGATTAACTTTAGCCAATCGAGCTGGTGGCGTGATGATGCCTAAAGTCAGTTTGATCGATATGCGCTCCAATTCAGAGAATGGCCATAGTGCACTATCAAAACTATTGATAGAAAAAATGCAACAGTATTTATCCAAAGGTAAGCAAGTTATGCTGTTTATTAATCGACGTGGCTATGCGCCGGTATTTTTCTGTACTGAGTGCGCATGGAAATCAGAATGTAGTCATTGTAATGCCAGCATGATTTATCATCGACACGTTAATCGACTTAAATGCCATCATTGTGGCGATGAAAAAATGCCAGAGCAGTCTTGCCCTGATTGTGGAGAGCAAAGTTTAGAAGTTTATGGCTACGGTACAGAAAGGCTTGAAGAAACTCTATCCTCATACTTTCCAGAAATGCCAATTATTCGTATCGATCGGGATACTACAAGACGCAAGAAAGCCCTCGCAGAACATTTAGAAAAAATCAATTCCGGTGAGCCTTGTATTATTGTCGGCACTCAGATGCTGGCTAAAGGGCATGATTTTTCTAATTTAGCGATGGTAGGAATACTGGATGTTGATGGAGGATTTTTATCAACTAACTTTCGCGCAACCGAATACTTAGCTCAACTACTTATCCAAGTTTCAGGCCGAGCAGGCAGAACTGGCGACCAAGGAGAGGTGGTTATTCAAACACGATATCCTGACCATCCAATGTTTCACTATGTATTGTCAAATCGCTATACACAATTTGCCAGTGGCCTACTCAAACAGCGACAAAGTGCCATGATGCCGCCATTCGCTCATCAAGCATTGTTATGTGCGAATGCTAAAAATAAACAAAATGCTGAAGATTTTTTGCGTGAAGTAGCTGGCCTATTAAAAAGTGTCAACATGGACAGTGTAGAAATTTGGGGGCCAGTTACAAACTCCATTGAAAAAAAGGCTGATTATTATTACTTTAATCTTTATCTTCAATCTAACGACAGAGCAGCACTTCACCAAATGCTGGCCACTTTTAGCCAACATGTTGACACCATCAAGCTCAAAAATAAAGTACGCTGGTATTTAGACGTAGATCCGATTGACTAAAG
>CAYYGB010000043.1:0-8027 GCA_964471285.1 uncultured Candidatus Thioglobus sp. | reverse complement strand
TTAACCATTTCATATTCAATGGCGTCAGAGTCTTTTTCAGCTGGTTTGATCATCATGATAGGAACTGTAATGTGATCAGAGTACTTAGAGATAATGCCGCGCAGGCGATAATCATCTAAAAATTCTTTTTCTTCTTTTTTAATGTGTAGTGTGATTTTGGTACCAAAATCTTCTACTGCTGTAGTTTCTAATGAATACTCACCTTCACCTTTAGAGGTCCAAATGGTGCCGTTTGATTTGTCGTCACCAGCTTTTCTAGTGGTTAAAACAACCTCATCTGCCACAATAAATGCAGCGTAAAAACCCACACCAAATTGGCCAATTAGGTTTGAATCTTCAGCTTGTTTTTCATCTAGACTTTCTAGGAATTTTTTAGTGCCTGAGTTGGCAATGGTACCAATATTTTCCATGACTTCAGTTTGTGTCATGCCGATACCGTTGTCAGTAATAGTAATAGTGCCTGCATCTTTGTCTACATCAATGTGAACTTGCAGAACTTCTTTGCCTTCAACCAAAGCATCGTTTGATAAAGATTCAAATTTAAGCTTGTCAACCGCATCTGAGGCGTTTGATACTAGCTCTCGTAAGAATATTTCCTTGTTGGAGTACAAAGAGTGAATCATTAAGTGTAGGAGTTGAGAAACCTCTGTTTGGAACGAGTGCGTCTGTTTAGTAGTCATTTACTGGTAGCCTTTATTATTATGCGTAAAATGTATTGATATGGTCAAGCTGGCAAAATTCAAGTGAAAAAGCAAATAATTGATTTTATTTTGTATTTAAAAGTAGAGCGACATTACGCGCTTAATACTCAGCAGGCGTATGAACGCGATTTAAATCAATTGCTTAATTTTTTAAAAACTCAAGATGTGTCAAGCTGGGCAGCGCTTAATGCGCAAACACTTAATTTGTTTATTATGCAGTTGCGCCATAAAAACATCTCAGCTAGAAGCATTCGTCGTTATCTGTCTTCTATTAAAGGCATGTTGACTTATTTGGTTAATCAAGATCAGTTGAAAGACAATTGTGCGGTTCAACTACGTACGCCAAAAATTTCGCAAACCTTGCCCGGCATATTAAATTACGAACAAGTATTGCAAATATTAAAGACAAAAAGCACCTCTCGATTTGAGAGTCGTGATGTGGCCATCATTGAGGTGATTTATTCTTGTGGTTTGCGAGTGTCTGAATTGGTCGGTTTAAATGTAGCAGATGTGGATATGTCTCAAGGGTTTTTAACCGTTTTAGGTAAGGGTGGTAAAACCAGGCACACGCCACTAGGTGGTTCGGCGCAAGAAGCAATTACTAAGCATTTAGAAACACATCATTCAAACGCACTTTTTGTGAATAAAAACGGCGATAGAATTGGCGTGAGATCAATACAAAATATGATTAAAAAAAGAGCACTGGATTCTGGCATTAAAATTAATGTTTATCCACATATGTTGCGTCATGCAGCGGCAACACACTTTTTACAATCAAGCCATGATCTGCGCTCCACACAAGAGTTTCTTGGTCATGCTAGTATTAAATCTACCCAAGTTTATACACATCTAGATTTTTTAGAACTATCCCAAGTCTATGACCGCTGCCACCCAAGGGCTAAAAAGTCATGAACATTAAAACCAGAATAGCAGTTAATGTTTTAAATGATGGCGGCATTATTAGCATGCCAACTGACACCATTCAAGGGTTGAGTTGCCTACCCAGATTTGATGCATCTTTGCAAAAATTGGTCGATCTTAAGAAGCGCTCTGTTGAAAAGGGCCTAATCTTACTGGCCAGTGATCCAGTTTATTTTCAAGACTATGTTGAAGATATATCTCTACTCACACAATTAACCTGCACGGTTAAAAACCCGGTTACCTACTTATTAAAAGCAAGCGATACCGCCCCTCAAATTTTACTAGGTGAGCATGATACGATTGCCATTAGACTCACCACTAATCCACTAATCATAGATTTATGTAAGTACACCCAAAGTGCTTTGGTTTCAACCAGTGCTAATATTTCTGGCTTAAAAACGGCCAAAACCACACTGGAATTACGCATATATTTTAAAGATCAATTAGACTATATAATAGCGCCCAATAAAGCTGAGAACAGCCCTTCAAGTATTATCAATTTACAAACTGGAGAAAGATTGAGATGATCGACCAGATTAAGAAATATTTATTATCATTACAAGCAGATATTTGCACCCAACTAGAGCAAGTCGATGGCCAGGCAACTTTCATTAAAGATGAATGGAGAAAGCCAAATGGCGCCGGTAATGGGCTAACGCGAGTACTTACAAAAGGTAGTGCTTTTGAGCAAGCAGGGGTTAACTTCTCCATTGTTCATGGCGACAATATGCCCGCATCTGCAACCGCTCTTAGACCGGAGCTAGCAGGGCGCAGTTTTACTGCGTTAGGCGTGTCATTGGTTATACATCCTAATAATCCTTATGCACCAACGTCTCATGCTAACGTGCGCTTTTTTGTCGCTGAAAAAGACGGTGAAGATCCTATTTGGTGGTTTGGTGGTGGGTTTGATTTAACCCCTTATTATGGCTTTGATGAAGACGCAGTTTTTTGGCATCAAACTGCTAAAACTGCTTGTGATCCTTTTGGCGAAGAGGTATATCAAAAATACAAAAAATGGTGTGATGATTATTTCTATATGAAGCACCGTGATGAGCAACGCGGTATTGGTGGTTTGTTTTTTGATGATTTGAACGAAGGTGGCTTTGATCAGTGTTTTGCTTTTGTACGCAGTGTCGGTGATAGCTATATTAAAGCCTATAGACCTATTATTGAAAAGCGCAAAGATACGCCATTTACAGACCATGAACGTCAGTTTCAGCTCTATCGTCGCGGACGCTATGTTGAATTTAATTTGGTTTATGATCGAGGCACTTTGTTTGGCCTGCAAACAGGTGGAAGGACGGAGTCAATCTTGATGTCTTTGCCACCTTTAGTGCGCTGGGAGTATCAATATGAGCCTGAGCCAAATTCGCCTGAAGCACAACTTTATGAGAAATTTTTAAAGCCACAGGACTGGATTAATAACGCCAAAGGGAGCGCTTAATAAAATGAAAACGCAAATTGATGTAAAAAGATTATTGTGCCCAATGCCAGTTATTCGCCTAGGTGAAATGATTGAAAAAGTAGCTGTTGGCGACACCATTGAAATGTTGGCAACTGATCCAGGCGTGCTTCATGATATCCCTGCTTGGTGTAATGTTCATGGCCATAAAGTCTTAGAAATTCAAGAAAAAGATAGCGAGTTTATTCTTCTAGTTGAGAAAATAGGGTAGAATAATTCGCTGTTTTTGCTATAAAAAAATAGTCAAATTCACAAAAAAATTATGCTTGTAACGGCGCAAGTTGCTTGACAAAGAATGTCAGTTAATAAAAATTGTTAAACTCAAGGAGAAAACATGTCTGCACAAGATGTAATGAAGATGATTGAAGACAACGACGTTAAGTTTGTTGATTTTCGTTTTACCGATACTATCCGTAAAGAGCACCACGTAAGCGTACCGGCACACACCGTCGATGCTGATAAATTAGAAGAAGGTCAAATGTTTGACGGCTCTTCAATCGCAGGATGGAAGCCAATTAATGAATCTGACATGATTATGAAGCCAGATACGGCTACAGCTGTTATGGACCCATTCACTGAAATAGCGACGTTAAATATGACGTGTGATATTATCGAATCAAACGATATGAAAGGCTACGAGAAAGATCCTCGCTCTATTGCAAAGCGCGCCGAAGCTTACCTAGGCGAAACAGGAATTGGTGATACGGCATATTTTGGTAATGAGCCTGAATTCTTTGTATTCGACAGCGTTAAGTGGGACACAGGTTTTGGTCTTGGAAAAGCGTTTTACGAAATTCATTCTGAAGAAGCGGACTGGGAGTCTGGTTCTGATCTAGATGGTGGTAACAAAGGACACCGTCCAAGAATTAAAGGCGGTTACTTCCCAGTTCCTCCAGTAGATTCATTGCATGATTTACGTTCACAAATGTGTTTAGCCATTGAAGAAATGGGTGTCACAACTGAAGTACATCACCACGAAGTTGGTACAGCAGGTCAATGTGAAATTGGCGCGCTATTCAACACAATGGTTAAAAAAGCTGATGAAACTCAAATTCTTAAGTACTGTATTCATAACGTTGCGCACTTGTACGGCAAAACTGCAACCTTTATGCCTAAGCCAATTGCGGTAGATAATGGCAATGGTATGCATGTTCACCAGTCAATTTTTAAAGATGGTAAAAATACATTTGATGGTGATGAGTATGGACAATTAAGCCAAACAGCTCTTTATTATATTGGTGGTATCATCAAGCACGCTCAAGCGTTGAATGCATTTACTAACTCTTCAACTAACTCTTACAAGCGTTTAGTACCGGGTTTTGAAGCGCCAGAAATGTTAGCTTACTCAGCTAAAAACCGTTCTGCTGCGATTCGTATTCCTTTTGTATCTAATCCAAAAGGTCGTCGTATTGAAGTTAGATTCCCTGATCCTACAGCCAATCCTTACCTAGCATTTGCTGCTATGTTAATGGCCGGCCTTGACGGTATTAAGAATAAAATTGATCCAGGTAAGCCGGGCGATGAAGACTTATATGAACTATCTGAGAAAGAGAAAGCTTCTATTCCTAAAGTTTGTAGTTCTTTAGATCAGGCATTAAATGCACTTGATAAAGATCGTGACTTCTTAAAAGAAGGTGGTGTATTTACTGATAACGTTATCGATTCATTCATTGAATTGAAGATGACAGAAGTAACAGCATTGCGCGCTTCTCCACATCCTGTTGAGTTTGATATGTACTATAGCTGCTAATTAGTTTAGCGACTTAAGTACTAAAAAAAGCCGTGCAATTGCACGGCTTTTTTAATGTCCCAAGCAAATTGATTAAGTTAAAATAACGCTACCTATTTTTTAAAATAAACTCTCATGACACAATTAAGAAACGATTGGCAGATGGATGAAGTTCAAAATCTATTTGATATGCCATTTAACGACCTATTATTCAAAGCACATACTATTCACAGAGATAATTTCGATCCTAATTATGTGCAAGTGAGCTCTTTGCTCAATATTAAAACAGGTGCCTGTCCAGAGGATTGCTCTTATTGCTCTCAAAGTTCTAAATATGACACAGGGCTTGAACGTGAAAAACTAATGGAAATTGAATTAGTTTTAGAGCAAGCACAAACTGCAAAAGACCAGGGCGCCTCTCGTTTTTGTATGGGTGCTGCTTGGAGAAATCCAACAGATAAAAGTCTTGATAAAGTTATTCCAATGATTCAAGGCGTCAAAGCCATGGGTATGGAGACTTGTGTGACGCTAGGTATGTTGACTCAAGATCAGGCGCATACTTTAAAAGAAGCTGGACTTGATTATTACAACCACAATCTAGACACCTCAAAGGAAAACTACTCCAATGTTATTACCACGCGTAATTTCCAAGATCGTCTTAATACACTTGAATCAGTACAAAATGCTGATATTAATGTGTGTAGTGGCGGTATTTTAGGTTTGGGAGAGGGTCAAACAGATAGAGCCTCTATGTTGAGATCTTTAGCTAATCTTGAGTCTCATCCTGAGAGTGTTCCAATCAATCTATTGGTACCTATTCCTGGTACGCCATTTGAGAAAATCGAGCCACCTACTGAAAGTGAATTTGTTAGAGCGATTGCAGTAGCTCGCATCATGATGCCTAAGTCTGTAGTGCGATTGTCAGCAGGGCGAACAGAAATGGGTGAGGCAATGCAAGCCTTGTGTTTCTTTGCAGGTGCTAATTCTATTTTTTACGGTGAGCAACTTCTTACAACAGACAACCCAGATACAGGGAGCGACAAGGCTTTATTTAAAAAGCTAGGCTTAAATATGAGCCATTTAACAAACTAACAACCCATAAAATAAAAATGAAAAAACAACTTTTAATCGTATTAACACTCGGATCTTTAACTTTTAACGCAACCGCTGAATCTAAAAACTGTACAGTTGGATATGACAACCTTGAGCATTTAGGTAGTTGTTTGGGAGGCGTGGTGGATTCTAGTATTAGCGCTTTATCAAATTTACCTAGCGATACAAAAAAATGGTCGAATGATCAACATTTAAAAGCCAAGCAAAAACTAGAATCAATCAAGCAGGATATTTGTAACGATAGTAATCCTGTCAAAGAGGTTATAGTTGAGAAGGTGGTCTACGTTGATCGGTTTGTTAAAGTACCGGCTAAGGCCCTTGAAAGACGCTGTGTTACTAATAAAAAATCAGATCGATTTGGTAATACCAGTGAGGTGATTACTTGTACTGAATGGAAATAGTATATTAGTTAAGCCAAGTCAAACTAAAGCCGCTTTAATGCGGCTTTTTTATGCACTCAGTAATCGCTTAGCTATATCTTCAGCTGCATTAGGCTTGGCAAGCTTGCGTGCATTGTCAGACATAAGGCTTAATTTTGAGGCATCTAAGTTAAGCAAAGCTTTTTCAAGCATGACAAGGGTTAGATCTTTTTGTTCAATCAGTATTCCAGCATTATTATCGGCAAGAATTCTTGCATTATAGAATTGATGATTGTCAATTGCATGTGGAAGCGGGATTAAGATACTAGGTTTTGCATTTAGCATTAATTCTGAAACTGTCATTGCGCCCGCTCTACACAATACAACATCAGCCCAAGCATAAGCCTTTGCCATATCGTCAATAAAGGCCGCTACTTTGACTGATTTTTGTTGATATTGAGACTGGACATTGTCAAAGTGTAGTTTTCCCGTTTGATGCCAGATGTTAATAGGAATATTTAATTGTGTCACCACATCATTAATTGGCTTTGAGCCAAGACTACCGCCAATAATTAATAGGTTTAATTTTTTATTCTTGGCATTAGATTTGCTAACCTTAAAAGCAACCGGATTGCCAACAGTAGATGCATGAACAGAGGCATCAAAGGCGCCATCAAAGGCTTGAAACGTTTGGGTGGCAAGCTTAGAGAGTATTTTGTTTGTGGTACCAGGAATAGAGTTTTGCTCATGAATAAACAAAGGTACTCTAAAAATCCAAGCAATCACGCCGCCAATACCCGAGGCAAATCCGCCCATACCTAGGACAACATCAGGTTTGGTTTTAATAAATACTTTAATGACTTGAAAAGTAGCCAGGGCTAGCAAAAAAGGCGCCTTGATTAAGCTTGTAATACTTTTACCCCTTAACCCGACGGCGCTCACCGTGTGTAATTTGAAATTATTTTTAGGCACAATTTCATTTTCCATGCCTTTTTTAGAGCCAAGCCACTCAATTTGACAGTGATGTTTTTTGAGTTCACTGGCAATGGCCAAAGCGGGAAATATATGCCCACCAGTGCCACCTGCCATAATGAGAATTTTTTTATCAGACATAATTTTTCTGTTTGGAATATTCACAGCGATTTTCCATATCGATTCTAAGTAGAATGCCAAGAGCAATCAGTACAAAAATCATACTAGATCCCCCATAACTAATCAAGGGCAACGGGAAGCCTTTAGGCGGAATTAAGCCTAGATTCATCGCGATATTAACACTAAATTGTAATGATAGCCAAGTGCAAATGCCAAAGCCGACATAAGAGCTGTATTTACGTTTTTGCTTGAGTGCACCTTTGGCAATTTTAAAACCTTTAAGCATGATAAAGCCAAAGGTAAAGATGACAAATAGCATGCCGATAATGCCAGTTTCCTCACCAATAACAGAAAAAATCATGTCGGTATGTGGCTCAGGTAGTCTAAAGTGTTTTTGAATGCCATTACCCAGTCCAACACCTGTCCAATCGCCCCTGGCAATACCAATTAAGGCTTGTTTAGTTTGATCAACTTTGTCACTTTCATTTATCCATAAATCTGTTTGCCAAAATTCTGTCATGCGTTGCCAGCGAACGCCATCATCAAGATAGAGTGCAATACCAACTACACCAATTAAGCCAGTGCCAACAAAGGTTAATTGCTTAAGGTAAGTGCCAGCAGCAAAAAGCATAATAAGCGCTGTTAGAGAA
>CAYYGB010000042.1:6971-8087 GCA_964471285.1 uncultured Candidatus Thioglobus sp. | reverse complement strand
CGTCGCGCTCATCTTCGGGCAATAAATCCATCTTGTTAACCGCAAGCATTCTAGGCTTGTCAGCTAATTCTGGATCATATTTTCTTAGCTCTTTTTCAATAATTAAAAAGTTTTTAGCAGGGTCTGATGCATCTGCTGGCAAAATATCAACCACATGCAATAAAGCTTTAGAACGAGATAAATGCTTCAAAAATTCAAAGCCCAGGCCTACACCTTCACTCGCATCTTCGATTAAGCCAGGAATATCGGCCATCACGATATGTTCATCATAATAAGAAACCACACCTAATGATGGGTGCAGTGTTGTAAATGGATAATCAGCTACTTTAGGACGTGCACTGGATATCTGGCGAATCAAACTTGATTTTCCTGCATTAGGCATTCCAAGTAATCCAACATCAGCCATCACATTCATTTCAAGACCAATTTCACGTATCTCGCCAAGTGAGCCTGGTGTCGTTTTACGAGGGGCGCGATTAATACTAGATTTAAAACGTGTATTGCCTAAACCATGAAAACCACCCTTAGCAACCAAGATAACTTGCTCATGCTTGATCATCTCACCGATTAACTCGTCAGTTTCTAAATCAAATATTTTGGTGCCTAATGGAATTTCAACCGTTAAATGGTCCGCAGATTTTCCGCGTTTATTTTGTCCTGATCCAGGTTGACCATTTTTTGCTCTGAATAAACGATTGAAGCGAAACTCGCTCAGCGTGTTTAAACTCTCCTGGCCACGAAAATATATATGCCCGCCATCACCGCCATCACCGCCATCTGGACCGCCATCTGGGATATATTTCTCTCGACGAAAACTCAAACAACCACCACCACCTTTTCCAGCTTCAATACGAATACTGGCAGAATCAACAAACTTCATAAAAAACCGCTAAAATACAATAAAGCTATTATACCACCGACAAATGAATCGAACCCTATACAGCCTAGTTGGATATTTATTATTACCCATTTTAATTATTCGATTATTTGTGAAATCCCTCAAGGCGCCAAGCTACAGAAAAAGAGTACTAGAAAGGTTGGGATTTATCCCAAAAATAGCCACGCCTACCATCTGGATCCATTGTGTTTCAGTGGGTGAATTTAGAGCCTCTATCA
>CAYYGB010000042.1:0-6961 GCA_964471285.1 uncultured Candidatus Thioglobus sp. | reverse complement strand
ACCCTTATTGATACCTTAATCAGCGAACATCCTAAGCATAAAATATTGGTGACCAGTACTACTCCAACAGGATCTAGTGCGCTTAAACAGCATTATGGTGATAAGATTTTGCATTGTTATTTTCCATTTGATTTAAGCATTATTGTTAAGCGTTATATTAAACGCATCAATCCAGACTTATGTATTCTCATGGAAACTGAAATATGGCCAAATTTAATTCATGCTTTGAAGCAAAATAACATTCCCAGTATTTTAATTAATGCTCGATTATCGGATCGATCGTTAAATAAATATCAAAAATATGCACCAAAACTTATCCGTGAAACGCTCAATAACTTAACTTTAATTGCCACACAAAATCAAAACTCAGCAACTCGATTTATTCAGCTGGGCGCAGACGACAAACAAGTGATTAACGCCGGCAATATTAAATTTGATCTAAACCCAGTAGCTAATAACACTATCACAGAAGCCTTAAAGAAAATAGTTGGCCACCAAAAAGTCATTACTTTTGCCAGTACGCACTTGGGCGAAGAAAGTCAAATTATTAATAGTTTTTTAAAAGTTCAATCTCAACTTGATGCATTACTTGTTATCATCCCAAGACATCCTGAACGCTTTAATAGCGTGGAAAAACTTGTAAAAAATGCCTCTTTAAGTGTGGCCCGTCGCTCAGATGCTCGCGCAGTTGATGCGTCTCATGTGCTACTGGGTGATTCCATGGGGGAGATGCTGAGCTATTTTGAAATCAGTGATATTGTATTTATGGGAGGCAGTTTAAATGAGACGGGTGGGCACAATATGCTGGAACCAGCAGCCCTATCTAAGCCAATTATTTTTGGCCCCAATGTATTTAATTTTGCTGAAATTTCTTCTGATTTATTGAAAAATAAAGCCAGTATTCAAGTGCAAAATTCAGATGAATTATTTGAAAAACTAATTCATCTGCTTAACAATCCTGAACAGCTAAAATCTTTAGGTTCTAATGCTAAGCGCTATTTTGATTCTCAACAAGGTGCGGTTAAAAAAATAGCCAAACTTGTTGCGGATATTATTTAGTATCCCAATGACGCTGCATCTCATAAAACAAAAAAGAAGCAGTCCAAGTAATTAGCACAAAACCAACCAGAGCTTCCATACCCACTAATAAACGAATAGAGCCAAAAGGCTCAATGTCGCCAAAACCAAGCGTGGTGAAATTGGTAAATGAAAAATAGACGCTATCCATAAACGATCCATCATAATTACCTTGTATTTCACCCCAAATCTTATCTTTACTCATCAAGAAATAAGCCAGTGCAAATAGCCATATCTCGACCACATGCGCAATTAGCGCAATAAACACCACGAGTACAATTCTAAATCGATGTTTAATGTGAACTTTAGGCACCAGATTGGTAGCGCGGTATAAAAATTCATAATGAATTAAAACACTTAGAGTAACAATAACGGTATTAATTAATGCTGCAAGCCACATAGATAAAATCTTTATAATGAAAGTAACTAATTTTACTCAAAAAAATTTAGGAAATAATCGAAATGGGCTGTTGCAACACAAAAATCAATGAAAAACCTTTATGCTACTGCTTTAATATCAGTGAAAATGCCTATCTAGAGGCGCTTAAAGCTGGAAAAGGCAGTGTTTTAAAGGATTTTGTGATATTTCAGACCAAAAACAACTACTGCAATTGCGAAAACCTTAACCCATCTAAGCAATGCTGCCTAAAAGCGTTTAAAGCAATAGAAATTTTGGAAAAAATGAAAACGAACGCTTAAGCGTCCTCTTTCATATAAATTTCACTGTCATTCGCCAAAAACTCAACAGACTTTTGATCCATTTCCACTTGAATGGCATTAATCTTCGCAATTTCTGCCGCATCCATGGTTTTAATCTCTTGAGTGATTTTCATAGAACAAAACTTCGGGCCACACATCGAACAAAAGTGTGACGTCTTAGCTGCTTGCTTAGGCATGGTTTCATCGTGATATTTACGAGCTGTATCTGGGTCTAAACCTAAATTAAACTGATCTTCCCATCTGAATTCAAAACGTGCTTTAGATAAAGCGTTGTCACGAATTTGTGCGCCTGGATGGCCTTTGGCTAAATCAGCAGCATGTGCTGCAATTTTGTAAGCAATAATGCCTTCTTTTACATCGTCTTGATTCGGTAAACCTAAGTGTTCCTTAGGCGTCACGTAACAAAGCATAGCACAACCGTACCAGCCGATTTGCGCAGCACCAATGGCTGAAGTAATATGATCATAACCTGGAGCGATATCCGTAGTTAATGGACCTAATGTATAAAACGGCGCTTCACCACATTCGTCAAGCTGCTTCTCCATGTTTTCTTTAATCATTTGCATTGGAACGTGTCCAGGGCCTTCGATAAAAGTTTGAACATCGTGCTTCCAAGCGACTTTTGTTAATTCGCCTAGGGTTTCAAGCTCACCAAATTGCGCTGCGTCATTTGCATCAGCAATACAACCTGGGCGCAGACCATCACCCAATGAGAAAGTAACGTCGTACTTTTTCATAATTTTACAAATGTCTTCAAAATGAGTATAAATAAAGCTTTCTGTATGATGCGCTAGACACCATTTAGCCATAATAGAGCCGCCACGAGACACAATGCCTGTAATGCGATTAATCGTTAAAGGAACATACTTTAAGCGCACGCCTGCGTGAATCGTGAAGTAATCCACACCCTGCTCAGCTTGCTCAATTAGTGTATCTCTGAACACTTCCCAAGTAAGATCTTCAACCACACCATTAACTTTTTCTAAAGCTTGATAAATAGGTACTGTACCGATTGGAACCGGAGAGTTTCTAATAATCCATTCACGAGTTTCGTGAATATTTTTACCCGTTGAAAGGTCCATAATTGTATCTGCACCCCAACGAATTCCCCAAACCATTTTGTCTACTTCTTCTTCAATACTTGAACCGAGTGCTGAATTACCAATGTTGCCATTAATTTTCACCATAAAGTTACGACCAATAATCATCGGCTCAGTTTCAGGGTGGTTAATATTGGCAGGAATAACGGCGCGTCCACGTGCCACTTCACTACGAACAAATTCTGCAGTGATCAGCTCAGGAATTTCAGCACCAAAGCTTTCGCCTTTCTGCTGGCCAATTTGATCTTTATAGTCTTGCCATTTACAATTTTCACGAATAGCAATATATTCCATTTCTGGCGTGATAATGCCTTGTCTCGCATAATGCATCTGAGTAACATTCTTACCGTCTTTTGCACATTTAGGTGTTTTTAAAAATTCAAAACGTAGCGTATCTAGTTCAGCATTATCTAAGCGTTCATTTGAGAAAGTTGAGCTCATGCCTTCTAGCATTTGCGTGTCCGCTCTTTCATCAATCCAATTATCACGAATGCTATCTAAGCCCTTGCGCAAATCGATTTGAACACTAGTATCTGTATATACACCCGAGGTGTCATAGACATGGATAGGGTCGTTCTTTTCAGCTAATTCGCCAATGGTTTCTGTGAGTGTGATTTCACGCATCGGCACTTGGATATCCGCTCGTGAGCCTTGTACATAAATCTTATGTGAATTAGGAAAAGGTTTAATAAACGCCTCTTTGACGCTTGACATACTTGTTAAGGTTTCGCTAGATTGATTCATTGTTGTATAATCGGTTAAATTATTAGAAATATAAATTAAGAATGACAATTTTAACCCATAGACCGCGTCGTTTGAGAAAACACGCACATACCCGTGAATTAATACGTGAAAACACATTAACAACGGACGATTTAATTTTCCCAATCTTTGTCATTGAAGGTGAAAACAAGCGTGAAAGCATTGATTCTATGCCTGATATCGAGCGTATGAGTATTGATCAATTACTAATTGAAGCTCAAGAATTGGTAGATTTGGGTATTCGTGCAGTCGCTTTGTTTCCAGTCGTGGCTAATGACAAGAAAACCCTAGATGCTCAAGAAGCATTTAATCCTGATGCCCTTGCACAAAGAGCTGTACGCGCATTAAAACAAAAATTTTCTGAGCTTGCTGTGATTACCGATGTGGCTCTTGACCCTTTCACCACACATGGTCAAGATGGATTAATCGATGAATCAGGTTATGTTCTTAATGATGAAACCGTAGAGGTGCTCGTTAAACAAGCTCTTTCTCATGCGCAAGCTGGTAGTGACATTGTTGCCCCATCCGATATGATGGATGGACGTATAGGTGCAATCCGTGACGCCTTAGAAGAAAACGGCTTTATTCATACTAATATTTTGGCTTATTCAGCTAAATTTGCCTCTAGCTACTACGGACCTTTTAGAGATGCAGTCGGTTCTGCTGGTAATCTTGGCGCTTCTAGTAAAGAGACTTATCAAATGGATCCTGCAAATTCTGATGAAGCCATTCGTGAGGTAGGCTTGGATATTGATGAGGGTGCTGATATGGTTATGATCAAACCAGGACTGCCCTATCTTGATATCGTTTATCGCGTTAAACAAACATTTGGTATGCCAACCTTTGCCTATCACGTAAGTGGCGAATATGCACAAATTAAAGCAGCCAGCCAAAACGGTTGGATTGATGAAAAAAAGGTTGTATTAGAAACTTTACTGTCTTTTAAGCGTGCTGGTAGTGATGCAATCTTAACCTACTATGCCAAACAAGCTGCTCAATGGCTTAAGTAGCCTTTACTGTATTATATTAAAATATAATAATATTCTTATATAGTTCTCATAATCATGTATAATAGCGTCTTAATTACACCGCATACATACGAGAACCTATCATGGAAAACAAATCACTTTTTAGCGCTATTGTCCTAGCTTTTGCACTTATTGCAGGCTACTTTTTTTATAGTGAAAAACTAGAGACTTTAGAGCAAGAAGCAGCTGAAATAACGCAAGAGTATAATCAAAAACTAAATGCTTTAAAGCCAACTAAAGCTGTAACTAATACCACTAAAAATACAGTCCTTGAATCGCTTAATGACCAGCTAATTAAAGCGCAATCAGCGCTTAAAATTTCTCAAGAAAAACTTTCATTAGTAACAAGTAAAACCAGTGTCTTGGGTGATGAAATTTCTCAAATGGGTGACGCAAGAACGCAAGTTAAAACTCTCAAAGGTTCTTTGAAATCAGTTGAGCAAAAACTAGATATCTCTGCTGAAAAGCTTAGCTATCTTCAGAATGTTTTTGAAACTCAAAACAAAACAACGGTTGAACAAAACATTGCCAGAATTAAAGAGCTAAAAGAAACTTCTAGTGGTATTGCTATCACTGGATTGATCGTACCTGCTATCGGTGTGGCAACATTAATCTCTTATACAACGGAAGAGATTGATAACTATTGTGCCAATATTAAAAACACCATAGAGCTTGAAAACCAGGTATTTGGAAAGATCGTTTCTTTAGATAAAAGCATGCAAAGCAGCTATCACAACCAATGTGAAGTTAGCCTAAAAGATAAAATTAAGAAAGGCCTGAAGAAGCTTAAAATTCAGTAATTTAGACCTTAAGCGATTCGATTTTTAATCAAATCTACAACTACTTCTGGCTCTGCCAAAGTAGATGTGTCGCCTAAATTATCGTAATCATTTTCTGCAATCTTTCTTAAGATTCTTCGCATAATCTTGCCACTTCTTGTTTTTGGTAGTCCTGGCGCAAATTGAATTTTATCCACACTTGCAATTGGTCCAATTTCACGACGCACTAGCTTAACCAGCTCTGTTTTTAGTTCATCTGTTGGCTCTATGCCATTCATCATTGAAACATAAGCGTAAACGCCCTGTCCTTTGATGTCATGCGGATAACCTACAACTGCAGCTTCTGAAACACTTTCATGTAAAACAAGCGCCGATTCGATTTCTGCAGTTCCTAGACGATGACCTGAAATATTTAAAACGTCATCTACTCGTCCGGTGATCCAGTAGTAGCCATCACTGTCGCGCTTAACACCATCACCAGCAAAATATTTACCTGGGAAAGTTGAGAAGTAAGCTTCCATAAAGCGCTCATGGTTATTGTAAAGTGTGCGCATTTGCCCTGGCCAAGATCTAGCTAGCACCAAAATACCTTCCGCTTCACCTTCAAGAATATCGCCTTTTTCATTAACCACTTGCGGCTCAATACCAAAGAAAGGCTTACTCGCTGATCCTGGCTTTAAAGCCGTTGCATAAGGCAGTGGTAGAATCATATGACCACCTGTTTCTGTTTGCCACCAAGTATCAACTACTGGACATCTAGACTGGCCAACAGTGCGGTAATACCACTCCCAAGCTTCTGGGTTAATTGGCTCACCAACAGTACCTAAAATACGCAAACTAGAGCGATCAGTTTTTTCAACAAACTCATTGCCAGCGCCCATTAATGAGCGAATTGCTGTTGGCGCTGTATAAAAAGTATTAACTTGATGCTTATCAATGACTTGCCAAAAGCGCGAAGCATCTGGATAAGTTGGAATACCTTCAAACATAAGTGTGGTAGCACCGTTAGCCAGTGGACCATAAACAATATAAGAGTGGCCTGTTACCCAGCCAACATCCGCTGTACACCAATAAATATCGCCTTCTTGGTAATCAAATGCGTATTTATGCGTCATGGCTGCATACAATAAATAGCCACCTGAGGTGTGCACTACACCCTTTGGTTTGCCAGTAGAACCTGACGTATAAAGAATAAATAAAGGTGTTTCAGCATCAAATGATTCACAAGGGCACTCACTAGGAACATCCGCTACCAAATCATGGTACCAAATATCTCTATCGCCCCATTTAACTTCGCCTTTGGTATTTTGAACAACAACGACTTTAGTAACACAATCACACCCTTCAATTGCAAGATCAACATTAGCCTTAAGCGCTGTAGATCTTCCACCGCGCAAACCCTCATCAGCGGTAATAACAACCTTACATTCAGAATCAAGAATTCTGTCTTTTAATGCTTCAGGTGAAAATCCACCAAATACGACTGAATGAATGG
>CAYYGB010000041.1:0-8100 GCA_964471285.1 uncultured Candidatus Thioglobus sp. | reverse complement strand
ATTGTCCAGGGGTTATAGTATTACAACAGGTGCTAAAAGCCAAGTATTGACGTCAATTACTCATACCCAATCAGGGCAAACTATTAAAACACGTCTAAGCGATGGCGTCATTCATTCTAAGGTGGAAAAAATTGAAAAAAACTAAGTTCTTATTATTGTTACTTTTGCCCTTGAGCGTTTTGGCGAATCTTAATGTCAAACATACATCCATACCAGGCGGCATAGCAGTGGTTGATTTCTATACTAATCATTCCAACCCAAAAGCTTTTTATAGTCAAGTTCCAGTCTATACTCAGCAAGTAAATAATACACACTGGCAGGCGCTAGTCGGTATTCCTTTATTAGCTAAAATAGGCGAAAAAAAGATCACTATTAAGGATTTTTCGACACGTCATATTGCCTTTAAAGTAACTGAACATAATTACAAAAAGCAGTATATTACCCTTAAAGGAAAAAACAAAAAATACGTTAATCCAAATCTATTACACATGGATAGAATCAACCGAGAGCGTCCGATTCTTTCCAAAGCACGTAAAGTTTTTTCCAACACCATCATGAGCAAAGAAGCTTTCATTCGACCTGTATCAGGGGTTACCACAAGCCCCTTTGGATTTAAACGTTTTTATAATGGCCAAGCTAGACGCCCTCATACGGGACTAGATTATGCAGGAAGCATTGGTACCGAAATTAAAGCTTCTGGCGATGGCAAGGTGATCATTAGTGATGAGTTTTTCTTTAACGGCAATGCTGTCTTTATTGATCATGGTCAGGGTTTGATTAGCGTTTATATTCATATGAATAAACGCCTAGTAGTACCTGGTCAAATCGTAAAACAAGGCGACATCATTGGTACCATTGGTCAAACAGGTCGAGCTACAGGCCCTCATCTACATTTTGGAGTCTATCTTAACCAAACTGTTGTCAATCCTAACTTATTGATTAATCATGAAATCTAACGTCTCATTATTGCGCCGACTTGGCGCCATGTTTTACGATACTTGTCTAGCTTTCTCTTTAGTCTTTTTTATTGGCATGATTACCAATGCATTATTTGGCAATATGGGGGATGCTTTTTTCTATCTAATCACCCTACCCAGTATTTATTTATACTTCACCATATCATGGGTTAAAGGGCGCCAAACCGTCGGCATGAAAGCTTGGAGATTTCAAGTTATACAAAATAATCAATCTTCTCATGAAGGAGAAAGTATCACCCATCAGCAAGCATTTATTCGTTTTATGGCAGGATTTATATCTTTTTTGACACTTGGCAGTGGGTTTGTTTATCAACTATTTAACCGAAATAACCTGGCTTGGCATGATCAAATATCCCGCACTTTGTTGGTGAAAAATTGACTTACATCAATAAAGTAAAAAAGATTTGTGATATAATATTTTTAATTTATTCATCAAGGTGAAAGCATGAGTTCAACAGTAGATAACAGCAGCTTAAGAGGAAATATTTTAATGATTAGCTCATTGGCAGTATCTTTAGTAGCGCCATTAGCTTTAATCATACTTTCGTACATCGAAGTTATTTCTGGCACCGCTGAATACATAGCAGCTTTTGGTGTTGTTGCCTCTACCATTTATATTATTGGTGGCTCAATTTGGATGTTTTTACAAGATGTCCAAGATGGCAAAAATCTTGCTGATGGCTAATCTGTTAAATAGATTTTGAATATTGATTCTCTAAAAAAGCCAAATAGACTATTTGGCTTTTTTTATCGCTACTGGATTAGCATTATTTTGCTTGTTGTTTTGGTAACCCTTATACGTCAAAACTTTGTCATTAATACATTCCCTTTTGATGTTCACGAAAAGCAGGTAATTCTTAAAGAAAATCTAGCAGTTAATCAGCAGCTAAAACAAGATAACTTGAAACTTCAGCTAGAATTGAATGCAAAATCAGATGAAAAATTAGAAATTTTAGAATCCATGGCTAGGCAAAAATTTGGCCTCATCAAGCCTGGAGAAAAATACTACCAAATCAGTATTTCTGATCCAGATTAAAATTAGCATCGCTTGGGTATAATAAAAAAATAATCCACTCTAATTTTATGCTTTATGCCAACTGATCATTGTTATCTTGTTGTACCCGCCAGCGGCGTTGGAACGAGAATGCAGTCGAATATCTCTAAGCAATATTTGCAACTAGAAAGTGGCTTGAGCGTTCTTGATCAAACCCTATCAACCTTATTAAATATTAAAAAAATTAAAGGCTGTGTGGTAGCAATTTCTGAGCAAGACAGTTTGTTTAAATCCTCTCAATTTTATAACCACCCTAAGCTTTTAGCCATTGCTAGTGGTGGCAAAGAACGCTACCATTCAGTGATTAATGCTCTCAAAGCTTTAAAGCCTTTCGTTAAAGACAATGATTGGGTTTTAGTACATGATGCTGCTCGCCCTTGTATCGAAGTTAAAGATGTTGAAAATCTTATCCAACAACTTGAGAATCAAAAAGTTGGTGGATTGTTAGCAACTAAAGTGGTTGACACTATTAAAAAATCTAGTCATCAAATGATTGAGTCTACTATTGATAGAAGTAACCTTTGGCAAGCTCAAACACCACAGATGTATCGATTTGGTATATTGCTACACGCATTAAATACTGCTTATAATGATGGTATTAATATTACAGACGAAGCAAGTGCCATTGAGTATATGGGTTTAGATTCTTTATTGGTCGAATCTTCAAAAACCAACATTAAGATCACCAGTCCGGATGACATGGCTTTAGCTAATTTTTATTTAAATAAATCATCGATCTCATGAAAATTAAAACTGGCCTAGGTCAAGATTCACATGCTTTTGAGGACAATCATAAGGCTTTATTATTAGCCGGTGTTAATCTCAAACATACACAAGGCTTGCGAGCCAATAGCGATGGTGATGTACTGTTTCACGCCCTCACTAATGCTGTTTCTTCCATTACTGGTATCAATATACTGGGTGCAACAGCAGACAATCTTTGCCAGCAAGGAATTACTGATAGTAGTGAATATTTAAAATTAGCCCTGCAAGACTTACAAGATTGGCAAATACAGCATATCGCTGTTTCTATTGAATGCTTGGCGCCAAAAATCTCACCTTTTATTGCTGATATGAAAACAAATATAGCCAAGTTATTTAACATCTCATCTAATGATATCGGTATTACTGCAACTACAGGCGAAGGATTAACTGCGTTTGGGAGAGGGGAAGGTATTCAGGTACTTTGCATCATTAGCGCCCTTAAAGTATGAAAGATTTAAGGCAAGTCTCCAAATCTAGAATCAATAAAATTCATTTTATTGGTATTGGTGGCTCTGGTATGAGTGGTATTGCTGAAGTGTTACACAACCTCGGTTATCAAATTTCTGGCTCAGACATTCATCAAAATAGTATCACTGACAGACTATCAAAGATGGGCTGTAAGATTAATTTCAAGCATGATGCACATAATATTGATAACGTGCAAGCAGTGGTTGTTTCTAGTGCTATTAGTTCTATTAATCCTGAGCTAGTAAGGGCGCAAAAATTACATATTCCAGTTGTCCCTAGAGCTGAAATGCTGGCTGAAATTATGCGCTTTCGTTTTGGTATTGCTGTTGCTGGAACGCATGGAAAGACGACCACAACGAGTATTATTGCTCACATTCTTAATCATGCTGAACTTGATCCTACTTATATTATTGGTGGCATTCTAAATTCGACTGGCGTGAATGCTAAATTGGGCGAGAGTGATTATTTAATTGCTGAAGCGGATGAGTCAGATGCATCTTTTTTGCATCTGCAGCCTATGCTTAGCGTAATCACTAATGTTGACCAAGATCACATGGCAACCTATGATAATAATTATCAACAATTAAAAGATACCTTTGTTAGCTTCACTTCAAACTTACCTTTTTACGGTGCCTGTATCCTTTGTAGCGATGACCAAGGTGTGCGTGACATTATTAGCGACATCCACCGCCCTATGATTAGCTATGGCTTTAATTCAGATGCTGATATACGTGCTATTAATGTCAAACAGGTTGGCATGCAAATGCACTTTGATGTTGTTCACACTCGGGGCAATTCAAAATATAGCAATCCTTACTCAATTCAGCTTAACCTTATTGGTAAGCATAATATTCTTAATACGTTAGCTGCTATTGGTGTTTGCTGTGAACTTGATATTGACATTAATATTATTCAGTCTGCGCTTAGTCAGTTTTCTGGTGTCGCCAGAAGATTAGACCATCATGGTCAGTTATCAATTCAAGGTCATTCAATTGATTTTTTTGATGATTATGGGCACCATCCTGTTGAAATTAATGCCATTTTTGACTCACTTAAAAACACTTATCCTGATAGGCGTCTCGTGGTAATTTTTCAGCCACATCGTTATTCTAGAACTAGGGATTTGTTTGATGATTTTGCCCGTATCTTAAGTCTTGCAGATGGCTTGATCTTGTTAGATATTTACCCTGCAAGTGAAGATCCAATTGCTCAAATTAGTAGCTCAACACTAGCTGAATCTATCAGAAAGCGTTCAACATTAAATCCAGTTGTAATTAAAAATGCGCAGGAAGTTTTAAAGGTATTACCTCATATTATTAATGAAAATGACGTTTTACTAACCCTAGGTGCGGGTGACATTCACACGGTACCTGGTTTACTAAAATCAAGCTTCAGCTGAAGTGATTGCGTGATAAAACATAGTGAATCCATGATCTCACACTGCTCTTTACGAGCTGGCGGATTAGCGCAGGATTTTTTTGTCCCAAATAACACTCAAGCACTTGTTGATTTTCTAAAATCTAACACTAAGCCTATATTATTTATAGGACTGGGTAGTAATATTCTAATTCGTGACCAAGGATTTAAGGGTGTTATTATTAAGCTAACTCAACTTAAATCTTTGGAAATTAACCAATCTTGCATCACCGTAGAAGCTGGAGCAACACTGGCAAAATTATCCAGATTTACATTAGAGCAAAACTTTTTTGGAGCAGAGTTTCTAAGTGCCATTCCTGGCACTATTGGTGGTGCATTAGCCATGAATGCGGGTGCTTTTGGTTCTGAAATTTGGCAGTTTGTTAAACGTGTTCAAACAGTTAATAAATCAGGCAAGCTCTTTTGGCGCCAGCCTGGTGATTTTGATATTCGCTATCGACAAGTTACACCGGTACACCCTCATGAATATTTTATTTCAGTAGAGTTAGAATTCAACTTAGTTTCGTCTAATCAAAACATTCAACAACTTCTTAAGAAAAGAAATGACTCTCAGCCTATAGGCTTGCCGAGCTGTGGCAGTGTCTTTAAAAACCCTAAGGATCATTATGCTGCTGAACTGATTGAAAAATCTAATCTAAAGGGTTTTTGCATTGGTGGCGCCTGTGTATCTGAAAAGCATGCTAATTTTATTATTAATCACAATAAAGCTAGTGCTGCTGATATTGAAAATCTAGTTGTTCATATTCAACAAACCGTAAAATCAAACTTTAAAATTGATTTAGAAATAGAGTTAAAAATTATATGATTGCTGTATTAATGGGGGGTAACTCTGCTGAGAGAGAAATATCTTTAAATAGTGGGGAAGCTGTTTATCAGTCACTTAAATCTCAACAAATTGATTGTTTTAAATTTGACTGGAAGGATGACAATTTAGATAATTTATGGTCTCAAGAATTTGATTTGGCTTTTGTTGTTCTACATGGTCGTGGCGGTGAAGATGGCGTTATTCAGAGATTACTAGAAGCTCGAAATATTGCTTATACTGGATCCAATTCAGATGCAAGTGCCAATGGCATGGACAAGTATTTAAGTAAGGAAATATGGAAATCTTCAAAACTTCCTTTAGCACCTTCTTTACTCGCCATTAAAGGCACAACCATACCTACAATTAGCTTTCCACTACCTTGGGCCGTAAAGCCTGTTTCAGAAGGCTCTAGCATAGGTATCAGCAAAGTAGCCGAACTTGCCCAATTAGACGCAGCCTTGGCACTTGCTTGGCAATATGATGACCGAGTTCTAATCGAACAATGGATAGAGGGTGAAGAATACACAGTTGCTATACTAGGTGGAAAAGCGTTACCTGTAATTAAAATTGTTGCAGATCAGGATTTTTACAACTATGAGTCTAAATACCTGTCAAGCACCACACAATATCTTTGCCCCTGTGGCTTAACAGAAAATCAAGAGAGCCAGCTTAAAGAGATAGCGCTAAAGGCTTTTAAAACTATAGGTGCTACTGGCTGGGGAAGGATTGATTTTATTTTAGATAAGGATAATTCACCCTTCTTACTAGAAATTAATACTGTTCCTGGAATGACATCTCATTCTCTAGTGCCAATGGCTGCAAAAGCAGCAGGAATTACGTTTGAGCAATTAGTTAAGCAGATTATTCATGAAGCTTAAAAGTAAAAATCAACATAGACGATCTCTATTTCAATATTTAAAGCTATTGCTTTGGCCGCTAATCTTTACATTAGTTATCTCGATTATTGTTTGGGGAAATTATCACTACAATTCAAGTGAAATACTTAAGATAAGTGTTAGCTGGGAAATAGATCGTGACTACCTGGTCAATAAAGAAACACTTGAAAAGCAAATAGAGTCGTTGACTAATAAGCCCTATCAGTTAGATTTACATGGAATTAAAGATGAATTAGAACGCCACCCGTGGGTGCAAGAAGCCAAGGTAAAACGTTTGTTTTGGGATTCTATTCAGATTGGTATAATTACTCATCCAATTGCCGCTCATTGGGAAAATGTAGCTTGTGATAAATCCCTTGAAAAAGAGAATTGCCAAGGCTACATAACAACCCAAGGCAGTCTTATCAAGCCAGAAAATTTATACTATCAGCGAAATGATAAAACATCAGAAAATCTAGTGGTATTAAAATCTGGCCATCAGCCAGAAAGGTATAACTCACTCTTAAAGGATTATCGAGATTATCAGCTAATCTTATCTGACTTAAAAATCCTTGCTTTAACAAGAAGCAATATTGATCAGCTAACCTTAAAACCCAATATCACCGTCGTACTTGGCTACAATAAACAACAGCAACGCCTAAAAGATTTCATAAAAATTTATAATAAATTAAGACAAAAAATTCCGCTCAGAAAACTAAATAAAGCAACTTATGATATGCGTTATCCCAAAGGGTTTACGTTGAAGTATTAGCCTCTTGAATTAATTGATAACACAAAGCTAAATTAACCAAACTCCAGTAAAAAAGAATAGCTTTAATTGCCCATCCAAAAGCTTCTGGAAAGCCTATTGCACTGAACAATGATGTAAAGATCATGCCAATTAAAGCAGGAATGATAGCTTGTAATAAAAACAGATTAGCCTGAGAGATAAAATTTATCTTCCATTTATAATTTGAAGGTTGGTTTATCGCAATATTAACAAAATTCAATGTCATTGGCATAATTAAAAAGTAAATAACTAACTGTAAAAAACCAATACCAGTCAGCATAACAGGGACTGTAGTTATAAATCCTACAAACAGCGTTAAACCAATAAATCTAAAAATTTGGCGAATATTAAAGATTGGCGACATGGCCGATACATTTTGCCCGCCCAAAACAACCAATCGATACATATTGACTGACAACATAATATAGCCATACAAAAACAATAATAAATATATAGGTGTATTGTCTGGCAATACAACCTCAGTCAAATCTCCACCTTGAAACACAACCTCCATGAGTTCAAACATTTGAGGCAATATGAGTAGCAATGGCAATGAAATAGCCACTGGTAAAATAGATATTTCAACAACCTTTTTCCAGTGTGTCAGCGCAAAGGCAAAACTGGCCAAGATGATTTTATTAATAGGTAATATATTCATAAGTTTTATTTCATTTTTGAATTAACAACATTGACCATAATGGTAAGTTTTTGTCTTGGCTGTAGCGGCCTATCATCAAGCTTATTCCACTGTTTTATTTGTAGGACACTGACGCCAAATTTAGCAGCAATGGTTGATAAATTATCACCACTTCTTACTCGATAAACCACTTTTCTATCAATATCAATACCCAGTGATGTCACTGATGATAAGTCCTTATAAGTCTCTACAATAGGCTGCCAAAGTACTAATTTTTTGCCTAATTTTAATG
>CAYYGB010000040.1:0-8180 GCA_964471285.1 uncultured Candidatus Thioglobus sp. | reverse complement strand
AGTTCTGTCTTTCTTTTTCAGTTTACGATTCGGATTGTGTCTAGCTACATGAAGTTGTCTACGGCCAGGTGCCTTGTTATTAGGCGTGGTGCGTTGTCTCTGAGGTTTTTTCTCGTCTGCTGGCTTCTCTTCTTTAGCAGTTTTAGTAGGCTTTTCTTCCGTTTTTACAGCTTCCTTCTCTTCACTAACTACCTCTTTTGGCGCCTTTGAAGCATCGGTTTGTTCTTTTTGTAAACGAATCATTTCCAAACGTTTTGCATCTTGAGCTAATAATTTCTCATCTGCATCACGTCCTGCATCAAGAGCCGCTTGTGCCGCTTGTGCCGCCTCATTAACAATAGTCTCTGTTTCAACAGCTACTTGCTTGACGCGCTTTTTCTTAATTTGAACTTGAACGCCGCCACTTTTCCCGCTCGTGGTTTTGCTACTAGGCTTACGTGAAACCGACATGCTAGATTTACTTGAAGAGCGCTTAGACAAACTACCCATCAGAACTTTTCTTTCCTCAGCGGAAATATCAGAATCTGCTTTTTTACCCTCAATTCCGGCATTCGTCAGAATTGTGATTACCTCATCGGGTGTCTTTTTCAGTAGTTTGGATAATGTTTCAACTGTATGTGCCATAATGCTTGCCTGTTTTTATAATGATTAAATGAACGTTTCTTACTAATATCCGTTATTAATCAAACCACCCTTCGTTTTCTCTTGCTGTCATGATAACACCTGAGGCCTTTTCTTTGTCCATAACTTGAATCTCAAGCAATTCACCAATAGACAACTCTGCTAGCTCATCTACCGTGGTGATTTCTGCTTCAATTAAAGCCTCTGCCAAATCAGCGTCCACACCCTCAACACTGCTTAATGCTTCAGAAGCATCAGCGTCACCTAGGGCTTGCACTAACTGTGCATCCGCAGCTCGCTCTTGTAATTCTTCAACCATCGTGGCATCAAACTCTTCAATGCCTTCTAGAAGTGCGACATCTGCATCTGCAATATCATCAACACTGGTAAAGCCTTCTTCTAATAGTACGCTAGCTACTTCGCTATCAACACCTAGCTTATCTGCTAGCTTGCCACTTGCTTTTTGCGTTTCTTCAGCTTGCTTTTCATTAGCGTCTGCTATTGACATTACATTTAGCTTCCAACCTGTTAGGCGCGCTGCTAATTTAATATTTTGACCACCACGACCGATCGCCAAAGCTAGTTGATCTTCGTCAACTGCGATATCCATCGAGTTACGGTCTTCATCAACAACAATAGAACTTACTTCTGCTGGTGCCATTGCATTAATAGCAAACTGTGCCGGATCTTCATCCCATAGGATGATATCAACACGCTCTCCATTAAGCTCATTTGAAACCGCCTGAACTCGTGCGCCACGCATACCAATACAAGATCCGATTGGATCTAGGCGCTTATCTTTTGCTTTAACTGCAAGCTTTGAGCGTAATCCAGGATCTCTGGCACAGCCCATAATTTCAATAACACCTTCAGATATTTCTGGTACTTCCATTTCAAATAACTGAATCATCATTTCTGGAACAGTACGAGATAAGAAAATTTGCGCACCACGAACCGATGATTTAACTTCTTTAATATAAGCTCTCAATCGATCATTTTTACGGACTGACTCATTAGGAATTAAGTCAAATTTAGAAATCATGCCATCAACGCCACCCATGTCAACATAAACATTACCACGGTCAACACGCTTCACAGTAACCATGATAACTTCACCAACACGCTGAGTGTAATCATGAACAATAACTTCTCTTTCCGCTTCGCGAACTTTTTGAATAATAACTTGCTTAACAATTTGTGCTGCAATACGACCAAACTCTTCAGTTTCAATTGGCTCACGCACAAAATCATCAACAGCAACGCCATTAGAATCTTTTTCATAAATATGTAACTCTGAATCAAATGGCGTACCATCATCATCTACAAAGTTTTCTTTATCGTCGATTACCATCCATTGTCTGAATGTGTGAAATTCACCGGTTTTACGGTCAATCTCTACATGAGCGTCAATCTCTTTACGTTTTTTTGTAGCGACTGCTAGTGCCTCTTCTAATGATTCAAACACATCCTCTTTTGAGATGTTCTTTTCATTAGAGATTGCCTCAACTATCAAAAATAATTCTTTACCGTCCATGTATTTCTCCTAAAAATCAGCGATCAAGTTCGCTTTTTCAATCATATCAATATCCAATGTAATTGGACCTAATTCTGTTACTAACTCAATGGTATGGTTCACTTCACTAACACTACCAATTGCCCCTTTAAATTTGCGTTGACCATTAATTGGTCTAACTAGACGCAGACTAACATCGTTGCCCAAAAAACGCTGGTAGTGGCCAATATGGAACAGTGGTCTTTCAATACCAGGCGAAGATACCTCTAAATTGTATTGGCTCGCAATGGGGTCTTCTACATCAAAAATAGCGCTTAATTGGTGTGATACTTTTTCACAGTCATCAATACCAATGCCATTATCTGTATCAATAAAAACTCGCAAAATAGTGTGCTTGCCACCAGCAGCATATTCTACACCCACTAATTCATAACCCATATCTTCAAGTACAGGGTTAATCAAATCAGTAATTTTTTCTGTTATTTTTGCCATTTATTTTGCTTCTATTTAACCTTTATCTGCATAGTAAAACCCATTTTAGGTATCTACCATGCGCCTTCTCTACTTAACAAAAATCTATCTAAATAACCAGGGTGTTTGCCTATTTACTGTGCATCACTTACTGCTTAATTTTTGTTAATCGTTTTTTTCTACATAACAAAAACCCCCTGAAAAGGGGGTCTTTGCTTGCTCTAATGATCATAAAAAGACCAAAAAAGACTTAATTTGGTAGCGGGGACAGGATTTGAACCTATGACCTTCGGGTTATGAGCCCGACGAGCTACCGAACTGCTCCACCCCGCACTAAAGTGGCGTGATTATATGCTGTTATTGGATACTTGTCTAGTCTAATTTACGATTTGGCTACTATTAAAAATGAGATTGACTAACGTCACTAACACTATGTACAGTTATCTTATAACCTCTAGAAAGTAAATGTTTAACGTAAAGTCGATTATAGGTAAAGAAAAATACAATATTAGCTAGACCTAAAGTCAAGACACATAAGGGAAACATCAGGATAAAAGATTTCCAGTCGCGACGATAGATGGCGGGGCAAAAAAATAAACACAATGATGTCCAAGAGAAGCCCACAGGCGCAAGCCTGACTTCTTTAGTTTCTGGGTGTTCTAGTGTTAGGGTTGAATATGCCAAGCTTTTTATTTCTCCTCAGTTTTTTATTCTAACATGCTTTATTCTGATTTATCAACAACTTAAGTCAAGCTTTGGCAAACTGGGCATACATAACCTATAATATAAGCCATGAAGCCAATTAAACTTGCCGTCGTGATGGATGACATCAAAGACATTAAACCTTATAAAGATTCCTCTTTAGCTATGATGTTAGAAGCAACTAAGCGAAACTGGGAGATCTACACCTTTGATACCCACAATTTGTTTGCAAAAAATTCAGAGATGTTTGCCATCTGTGCCAGAACTCAAGTTTTTGATCATGCTCAACATTGGTTCGATAAAGAAGAGGAAGTCGAATTATCACTTGAGAGTTTTGATGTCATCCTTATGCGCAAAGACCCGCCTTTTGACATGAACTATATTTACGCCACTTACTTTCTTGAGCAAGCTGAGAAAAAAGGCGTGTTAGTCGTTAATAAGCCTCAATCTTTACGAGATGCCAATGAAAAGCTTTTTGCGCTTAATTTTCCACATTGCATCGCCAAAACATTAGTTAGCAGCAACCAAGATCAACTAAAAAAATTCATTGAAAAACAAGGTGTTAGTGTCGTTAAACCCTTAGACGGCATGGGTGGAAAAGACATTTTTAAGCTTGAACAAGGTGATGACAACATCTCTGAAGTGTTAGATTATCTAACCCATCATGGCAGCTCACCCATTATGGCTCAAGAATTTTTATCAGAAATATCCCAAGGTGATAAACGCATTTTGCTGATTGATGGCCAACCGATTGATTATGCGTTAGCACGCATGCCTGCTGAAGGTAGTTTTAAAGGTAATTTAGCTGCAGGTGCAACTGGCATTGGACAGCCATTAAGTGCAAGAGATCGCTACTTATGCGACCAAATTTCACCCACCCTGAAAGACAAAGGTCTTATGTTTGTTGGACTGGATGTGATTGGCGACTATATCACCGAAATTAATGTCACCAGCCCAACTTGTATTCGTGAGCTAGATACCCAATTTAATCTTAATATTGCTGGCGTTTTATTTGATGCGATTGAGCAAAAACTTAATTAGATAAAAGATATCTAGTCAAAGCAACACCTGAACCTGCCGCTATTAAAGACAGCACCACATTAAATGAAATGTTAATTCCAGCTTGGCCATAATGACCTAAGCTAATCATCTCTACCGACTCCCAAGATAAAGTCGACATGGTGGTTAAAGAGCCCGTTAAGCCAATTAATAGCATGAGTCTATAAACTTCATTTAAGGCCGCTTTTTCTATAACAACCACCACCAAAATACCTGCCAAGAAAGAGCCAATAATATTGGCGCTCAAGGTGCCATAAGGAAAAGCAGAGCCCATCGTGGCATTCATAAATTGAGTTAAATAATAACGCAAACTAGCGCCGATAGTGGCGCCGATGCCGATGGCTAAAACAGTGGGTAAAAATGTCATGATTCTCCTCGTATTTTTCTAAGTTTTTCTGCGATTTTAATCTCTAACCCTCGATCAGTTGGCTGATAGTAACACGACTCACCTAGCGCCTCTGGGAAATAAGTTTGGCCATGACTAATACCATCTGCCTCGTCATGAGAGTAGCGATAATCTTGCCCATAACCCAAATCACTCATGAGTCCTGTTGGTGCATTACATAAATGTTTTGGCACAGGTAAATCGCCCGTTGCTTGAGCCTCGGCCATTGCCTGGTTAAAGGCTTTATAAAGCGAATTCGACTTAGGTGCAACCGCACAATATACTGCAGCTTGAGCAATAGCACGATTACCCTCTTTATCGCCTAATCGGTCATATACGTCCCAAGCATTTAATGAGATTTCAAGCGCTCTTGGATCGGCATTGCCAATGTCTTCTGAGGCGATAGCTAATAGACGCCTGGCGATGGTTTTAGGATCGCAACCACCTACCAGCATTCTTGCCATCCAATATAATGCGCCATCAGGGCTGGAACCGCGAACAGACTTGTGAAAGGCGGAAAGCTGTTGATAAAAAATATCTCCGCCCTTATCAAAATTAGAAACCTTGTCTTGTAAAAATTGGCTAATACTTTGCGCATCTAGTTGTGTTAATTTTGCCTGGTCGATCTTTTCAACGATATTAATCAAGCGGCGTGCATCGCCAGCACTACTGACCACAATTTTTTCTTGCGAATCCTGATCTAGTGTCAAATTCAAATGCACCAAACAGCGCTGCAATATCTGCATCAAACCCGCCTCATCCAGTGCTTCGAGCACATAAACGCTGGCACGCGACAATAAGGCGCGATTCAATTCAAAGGATGGATTTTCTGTAGTGGCGCCAATTAAAGTAATCAAACCGGATTCAATATGTGGCAAAAAAGCATCTTGTTGTGCTTTATTAAACCGATGTATTTCATCCACAAATAGGATGGTTGATTGGCCTATATTTTGATATTTTTTGGCATTTTCAATCACCACCCTTAACTCTTTAACGCCGTCTAACACCGCACTAAGCTGAACGAAATAACCCTCAACTTGGGCGCACATAATTCGCGCCAAGGTGGTTTTTCCAACGCCCGATGGCCCCCACAAAATCATTGAATGCAGCTGTTTATTATTAATGGCTTGTTTAAGTGGGTGGGCGTCGTTTAATAAATGAGTTTGCGAACAAAAATCTTGTAAGTCTTTTGGTCTAAGTGTTTCTGCAAGTGGCTTCATAATCCAATTTTTATAATATTTTTTGACAAACACGGGTTGTCACATTTATTTAAAACTAATATGGTTTTAAGGTTTAGCTCTTGAGCCATTTTAACGGCCTTAGCGTGGCCCATTGCCATCATTGCTGTTGCATAGGCATCTGCCAACATATTGCTTTTATGAATAACACTCACTGAAAACAAATCACTACTCACTGGCAGGCCAGTATGCGGATCTAAGATGTGGGCATAGCGATCACCCTGCCAGACAAAAAATTGGCGATAATTACCCGACGTCGCGATAGACTCATCAACCAATTCAACAGCAACAGGTGCCTGCCCTAAAGGTGTTTCAATACCAATTAACCAGCTGCCTTGAGTTTTAATCTCACCGCCAACTTCCACCATAAATCGCTTAACGCTTTTGTCTTTTAATATTTTAGCTATCTCATCAACTGCATACCCCTTAGCGATAGCTGATAAGTTAATTTTAATATCTGCACTTTTTTCAAATCTTGATCCATTTAAAGCTAATCGTTCAATAGAAGACTTTGCTAACGCTTGTTTAATTGCCTCTTGGTTAGGTTTTTGCTCAACATCAACCGATCCAAAGCCCCAAATATCAATTAGATTGCCCATTGCGGGATTGAAAAATCCACTCGTTTGTTTATGAACTTTAATAGCCTCTTGCAACACAAAGGCCATCTCGTTCGAGACATCTACTGGCTCTCCAACCGATTGGCGATTTAATGCAGAAAGCTCAGAGCTTTGATCCCAACTAGAGAAAATTTTATTAATTTGATCTAGACGCTGGTCAATCTGCTGTTTGTCAATGTCGGCATTTTGAGCCTTTATGATGTAGGAAGTGCCCATAGTATTACCTTTAACCTCATCATTTTGAAGAATTGGTTGGCAGGCACTTAACCCTAAAAAGACAAAGATGGTGAGTAGCTTAGGCATTATAATTTTGTCATGTTTCGATTGATTATTTGCTTATTATTTTCTAGCTGGGCGTTTGCCAATGATACCCTAGCGCCAAAATTTGTGCCTGAGAGCCAAAGCTTTGAGGATTTCTTGCTAGACGTTCGTCAAAAAGCCACTTCCAGAGGAGTTTCTACAAAAACACTTGATCAGGTATTTCTGGGATTAACGCCTAATCCAAAAGTCATTAAGTTTGATCAGACTCAAGCTGAATTTAGCCAAAATTTCTGGCGCTATTTAGGCTCTAGAGTCAGTGAGTATCGCCTTAATAAGGGCGATCAAAAGCTTAAGCTACATCAGCAAATACTTCAAGAAAACTATCAAAAATATGGGGTTCCACCTCATATTATTGTTGCTTTCTGGGGGCTGGAGACCAACTATGGTAGCAATACAGGCAACTTAAATTTAGTTCGATCTCTCGCGACTCTTAGTTATGACAAACGTCGCCGTGATTTTTTTACCGAGCAATTACTGACATTATTAACCTTGATTGACGAGCGTAAAATTCCGCCAAATTCTAAAGGGTCTTGGGCGGGTGCAATGGGCAATGTTCAATTTATGCCAACTAATGTTGCAGCCTATGGTGTGGATGCAGATCAAGATGGGAAAATAGGGCTTTGGGACAACACGCAAGATATTTTTTCTAGTGCTGCTAATTTCTTACAGAAAATAGGCTGGAAAAGAGGACAACGCTGGGGTAGAGAAGTTAGCATTCCAGCAACTTTTGACTATCAATTAGCCACACTAAGTGTGAAAAAAACTGTCAATGAATGGCGCGTATTAGGCATAAAAACGGCCGATGGCAAGTCATTACCTAACTCCACCATGAAAGCCTCATTGCTACTCCCTATGGGCTATAAAGGTCCTGGCTTTTTAGTTTATCCAAATTTCCGTGCCATTCTGCGATGGAATCATTCTATTTTGTACGCCCTCTCTGTGGGCCATTTATCCGATCGACTAGCAGGTGCAGATAAGCTTTATGCAGCGGCTATTACAGAGCCCTCTTTAAGCCGTGAAAACATTATGCAGATACAGACTCAATTAAACCAGTTTGGTTTTAACACAGGCGAACCAGATGGAATATCTGGCCCTAAAACACGCAATGCAACTCGTGAATATCAACGTGCCAACCAGCTGCCAATCGATGGCTATGTTGGTTATCAATTATTCCAACAACTCAAATGAAGATACAAACGTACCTAGGGTTTGACGTTGGCACGAAGCGGACAGGCGTAGCCATTGCGAATAGC
>CAYYGB010000039.1:0-8241 GCA_964471285.1 uncultured Candidatus Thioglobus sp. | reverse complement strand
CCATTCTGCTTAGCATTTCTAAAGCATCTAATGTGATTTGGTGAGAAGACTGGCCCTTAACATGGGCGATAAAACCAACGCCACAGTTCTCTTTTTCATTGTTAGGTGAGTAGAGTCCGTGTGCTTTTGGTAAGTGTAATAATGGGGTTTTCATAGGCTAAAAGTTACAAAATAAAGGTCGAAAAAAATCTCTTAATTATAAACTAAAAGCCCCCTCTATTTAAGTTCAAATCCCTTAGTGTGTGAGTGTATTTGCTTAGCGTAATAAGGTAGAATATTTATTAATTATTGATAAAAAACAATGCGCCCATGTTAGCGGTTATCTCCCCTTCTAAAACTCAAGATTTTTCTCCTCCCGATATACAAGATTACACCTCAACTCGCCAGTTGAGCGAGTCAGAAGTTTTGGTGAAAATTCTTAAGAAGAAAACACGAAATGAGCTGTCTAAGTTGATGTCTATTAGTGAAAAGTTGGCTGAATTAAATTATGGGCGCTTTCAGGATTTTTCTACCCCATTTGATTTTAAAAATGCCAAACAAGCACTCCTAGCTTTTAAGGGTGATGTTTATAACGGTATCGATGTACCTAATTTATCAAAGAAAGATCTGGCTTTTGCACAAGACAATTTGCGTATGCTATCAGGGTTATATGGTGTGATACGCCCCCTGGATTTAATTGCACCTTATCGACTAGAAATGGGCACTAAGCTTGAAAACTCCAAGGGTAAAAATTTGTATGAATTTTGGGGTGATAAAATCTCCAAACTACTCAACGATGATGAAACAGAAGTGATTATTAATTTGGCTTCTAATGAGTATTTTAAAGGCATTGATAAAAAGGCATTAAAGGCACAAATTATTAATATCGTCTTTAAAGAGTTAAAAGGCGATGCGTATAAAATTATTGGCATCTATGCCAAGCGAGCTCGCGGATTAATGGTGCAATTTATGATTAAAAATCGCATTAAAAATCCGCAAGATTTAAAAGCATTTAAAGAGGAAGATTATTGCTTTAGAGAAGAAATGTCAGACTCGACGACATGGGTATTTACTCGAGGCTAAAGCGTTTTTTCCCCAAACAGACTTGCGTGCTTTGTATGCAATATTCAAGCTTTTGCGTCTGCGAAGAATGTGAACAAAGCTTAAACAGTGCTGATCATCGATGTCAATCCTGTGCCACACCTTTAAAGTCTAAGCTACATTTTTGCGGCGCATGTTTGACTCAAGCGCCACTATTTTCTAAGGCTTATACGCTGTATGATTATTCTGGCAGTTGTGCGACTTTAGTTAAACACTTTAAATTTAATCATCAACTTTGTGTTGGTGATTTTTTAGCGCATAAGCTGTACGAAAAATATCTAGATATTATTCTTGAACAAGGTGAATATGATGCAATCATCCCATTGCCTTTAAGTCGTCAAAGGCTCAAAGAAAGAGGCTATAACCAAACGCATGAATTATTAAGAGTGATCGCTAAAAAAACCACAGGACTGGTTGATCAGCAAAGTGTTAAGCGAACCAAAATGACGCGTGCACTTTCAACACTCAATTTAGATGAACGCAAACTTGAAATAAAAAACGCGTTTAGCGCACAAGCCATGAATTATAAAAAAGTACTATTAGTAGATGATGTGATGACCACAGGCTCAAGCCTCAATGAATTGGCAAAAACTGTACTTAAAGCGGGCGTTGTAACTTGCGATGTGTTGACGCTTGCTAGGGCTTAATTTTTAAAAAGAACTGACGCCAGCAATACCTTGAGCACCCAAATTTAAAGTTTTGTTTAAATCATTAAGGGTCATGCCACCTAAAAAATACACAGGAATATTTAACTGCTCTACCACTTCTTTAGCTGCATCCCAGCCAATTGGCGTCGTATCTGGATGTGTTTGTGTTGCTTGTACCGGAGAGATGAGCACAAAATCTACACCCAAGGATTGAGCTTTTAGTGCTTCATTTAAATCATGGGTTGAGGCGCTAAGTATCTGCTCTGCCTCACAAGGCCTCTCTTTTAAGTTAAGCATTTCATTGGTAGTGAGGTGCCAACCGTCGCAATAGTCTTCCTTGAAAGTTTTATTTGGGATATTTAATAATAACTTTACGTTAACTTGATGACATTTGTTGTAAAGTTTCTGAATAAAGTCGTTATCTATCTTAATCTTGCTGCGAAGTTGTATTAGACTAATGCCTTGTTTTAGTTTTTCATCAAATTTTTCCATCCATCCATTACTTTGGTGCTCACTTGATGGCGTGATCCAGTATTTGTTAGGCAATGTGACTGAATTGATAAAATCTTTCATGGTTGGTAATAAGTTAAAGTGGGTCAAATGTTCAATACTACTCCAAGTGATTTCTTGACCTTCAGCTCCAATGGGCGTGTTTTGGTATTGATTAATATTGTAAATGCTTAATTTTATCACTCTATCAGGGTATTGATAAGTCATGGTTTGATGGCGTGATAAATCAGTGACAACAATGCCGAGCTCCTCATTTAATTCTCTGATAACAGCTTCTTGATCAGATTCTTGCGGTTCAATTTTGCCACCAGGAAGCTCCCAAAATCCACCCATAAATTGGTGATCCTGGCGTTTGGCAATGAGTATTTCATTGGCGGGATTTCGCAATACACCGACGACGGCCTTGATTGTCTTCATATGAATCAGCTAATGGTAAAATAAGCCTTATTTTAATTTGTAAGTCTTTTGAACATAGAACAAAAAATTCAATTACTCAAGCCTCATGCACATTTACTTTCGGGTAATTTGATGGGTATTGAGAAAGAAGGTCTGCGCGTTTCTAAGAAAGGCGGCCTATCACAAGCGCCACATCCTAGCGCTTTGGGCTGCGCGCTAACTCACCCTAATATCACCACAGATTTTTCTGAATCTTTGTTGGAACTAGTGACTCCACCTTTATCCAGTGCCAAGTCTGTCCTGGATTTTTTGAAAGATACGCAGCATTATTTATATTGTCGACTACCCAAGGATCAGAGTTTTTGGCCAGCCAGTATGCCTTGTGTTATGCGCGGCAAAACCTACATTCCTATTGCCCAGTATGGATCTAGTAATCGTGGCAAGATGAAAACAGTTTATCGTCAAGGCTTGGCAAATCGCTATGGAAGTGTGATGCAGGTTATTGCAGGTATCCATTTCAACTATTCATTTTCTGAAAAATTTATTGAAAAGTTTTGTGCGGTATCTATCAATGATCATAATAAAGACGAAGCTTATATGGCATTGACTCGAAATGTGGTGCGCTATGGGTGGATTGTGCCTTATTTATTTGGCACCTCGCCCGCTGTTTGCAAATCATTCTTAAAAGGATATCGTCAACATTCTTTGGTTGAATTTAACGATTCAACTTTATATGAACCTTATGCAACTTCTTTGCGCATGGGTGATATCGGTTATCAAAATTTGCGTGAAGATGAGGCGGGTGTAAAGGCCAACTACAACTCATTAAGTCATTATGTTCATTCGCTTAAATCAGGAATGGCCACGACATGCAACGAACATGAAAAACTCGGCATTAAGGTAGACGGAGAGTATCAGCAACTTAATGCTAATATCTTACAGATTGAAAATGAATATTACGCCTCTGTTCGACCTAAGCCTTTGGTGGAGTCTGGAAAGAAGCCGCTTGATAGTTTGAGCGATAAAGGCATTGCTTATGTTGAGTTAAGGTCGTTAGATATTAATTCTTCTTTGCCGTTAGGAATTGATGAGCAACAGATTCACTTTTTAGAAGTGTTTTTACTATTTTGCCTATTGAAAGACTCTCCTGCTATTTCTACTCGAGAACAATTTGAAATTGATAATAACGACAAGTTAGTTGCGCACGAAGGCCGCAAGCCAAATCTGAAACTTAAGCGCCAATCTAAAGAAGTCTCAATTTCTGAGCTTGGCGCCCAAATCGCCACAGATTTAGCGTCATGTGCCACTCTTTTTGGTGCGACATATGTGCAAGAAGTAGAGATGATTGCCCAGCGCTTTGATAATCCAGATCTAACACCATCTGCACAAGTGTTAAGCAGTATGAAAGAACAAGGCCAAGGATTTTTTGACCATATCAATATGTATGCCAAGCAATATCGACAAGACTTTTTATCGCATGATATTAACCAGGCACATTTTGATTACCTAGACGCTCAGGCGCAAGCATCTTGTAAACAGCAGCGTGAGATTGAAGAGTCTGATACTATAAGCTTCGATCAATATCTAACACAATACTTTAACCAGGTTTAAACATGAGTAGTAGCGAATCAACCATTTGTGCGCTGGCCAGTAGTATTGGTAAAGGTGGTATCGGTGTTGTGCGCGTTTCTGGCCCATTGAGTCAGACGATTGCTCAAAAGATGCTAGGCTTTGTGCCCAAGCCTCGTTATGCTCATTATGGATCATTTTTTGATAATAATCATGTGGAAGTTGACAAAGGTATTGCGCTATTCTTCCCAGGGCCAAACTCTTTTACGGGCGAAGATGTGCTCGAATTTCAAGGCCATGGTGGGTTGAGTGTCATGCGTTCTTTGATAGAATCCTCGATTGCTTTGGGTGCCAAACCAGCTGAGCCGGGTGAATTTTCGAAACGTGCTTTTTTGAATGGAAAAATGGACCTGGTGCAGGCCGAAGCGGTAGCAGATATTATTGAAGCTAATTCTGAGCAGGCTTCGCGCTCCGCACTAAGATCTTTGTCTGGTGTGTTTTCAAAACAAGTTAATACACTAACTCGATCTATTATCGAATTACGTGTCTTTGTAGAAGCAACGATTGATTTTTCAGACGAAGAGATTGATTTTTTACAATCTGAACAAGTTAAAGAAAAAACACAGGGCATTCAAGAAGAAATCCAAAAAATTCTTCATTCTGCTACACAGGGTGCCATCTTGCGTGAGGGTTTAAATGTAGCTATTGCTGGAAAACCCAATGCTGGAAAATCATCTTTATTAAACGCATTAACTCAACGTTCTAGCGCCATTGTGACTGATATTGCTGGTACAACAAGAGATGTACTGCGAGAGACCATACATATTAATGGTATGCCGCTTAATATTATTGACACTGCAGGATTACATGAAAGCCAGGATGTGGTTGAAAAGGAAGGTATTAGGAGAGCGATAGACGCAATTGCTAAAGCAGATGTGGTGTTAATGATGTATGACGCTCAAGACCAAAGTCCTGATTTTTCCGTATTGCCTGAAACTGTTGACCCTAAAAAATTATTAATCATTAAAAATAAAATTGATCTCACAGGTGAGAAAGTTGAAAGAACTGTTGAAAATAATAGAACACAACTCTCTATTTGTGCAAAAGATATAAAAGGTGTCGACTTGTTAAAACAAGAACTAGCGGATAGAGCCGGACTTGATAGTGGCGCAGAAGGGGTGGTATTGGCACGTAAGCGCCATATCATCGCACTTGAAGAGTCATTGGAATCTATTAGTAATGCCTTAATGCAGCTTGATGGTGGCGCCATTGAATTAATGGCAGAAGATCTTCGCCATGCTGGGCAAGCCATGGGCGGTATTACTGGCGAGTTTTCTTCAGATGATCTATTAGGCGAAATTTTCTCTTCTTTTTGTATTGGTAAATGATGAAGATTCAATATAAATTTTATCTATACTTTATAGTAACAGTCTTACTTTCACCGTTTCTGTTTACTGAGATCTCCCTAGTATACAAAACTCAAAACATTATCGACGCACTTTTAGTTGTTTTAATTTTGCTGATTTATTTTGGTTTATACCTTTCGATTCGCAAAGATTTTCTCTTGCCCTTTGCTAATTTACAAAAATGGGTGACAGGCTTTAAATCTAACCAAAATATACGCCTAGATGAGGCCCACGATACAACATTCCAGCCTGTAGCAACAGCCATTAACCATCTAATTGATGAAAACCAGCATCTTTATGATGACATGGAAAGTATTCTTAAGAAGCAAATCCAGCGCCTTAGTCATAAATCAGCCTCACTGGAAACACTTTACAGCGTTTCATCAAAGCTTAATCAATTACATTCAACCGATGAATTATTCGAATATTTCTTAGGCATGTTTGTGAGCATGACGGGCGCTAGTTCAGGTGCTGCCAGAAGTTTGGCAGATAATGGAGAGCTATATCTAGTTTCTCAACTAGGTGTTATTGACAAAGAAGGCCAAGAGCTTCAAGTTTTGAGTAGTGATTGTTTTTGTGGCGAAGTGGCAATGGCCAAGCAATCGGGCGTGCAGTTTAGTGTAAATTCTTGTGCCAAGTGTGTCGGTAATCAGTCTAAAAAGGTGGCCGATGTCGGCACCATCTTTATCCCACTGCGTCATCACGGAAAAACCCTAGGTATATTTAACTTGTTTTTTGATAGTGAGCCTTCACTTTCCTTTGATGAAAGAGCGTTATTAGAATCGATTGCTGAAAATATTGCAATCGCATTAGACAAGTCGGTTTTAAATGAGCAAACTAAGCGTATGGAGCTTTCACAAGAGCGCTTATTTTTATCGCAAGAAATTCACGATTCCCTAGCGCAAACCATTTACAGTCTTAAATTACAAGTTAGTGTATTGGGTAATTCATTAAAACAGGCTGAGCAGTTAGATGCTTATCATCAAATTGAAGCTTTACAAACACACATTAACCAGGCGAATCAAGAACTGCGAGAGCTGATGTGTAACTTCCGTGTTCCATTAGACCCTAAGGGGATTGAAGTTTCCTTAGAAAATCTGGTGAATCGATTTAAATCTGAAGAAGGTATTGCAACCTTCTTACAAGTTAAAGGAAAGATAAGGGTTGATCCTGAGGTTGAGATGCAAATTATGCGTATAACCCAGGAAGCCTTGAGTAATATACGTAAACATGCCAGTGCGCGTAATGTTAGAATTTTACTCACCGCTAAACCGCATTGCCAGCTACTCATCGAAGACGACGGCATTGGCTTTGTAAAAGACCAGAGCCCCGGTGAAATAATGGGGAATAATATTGGTATGAATATTATGAGAGAACGTGCCGAGCGAATTGGTGCTGAGATTGAGGTTGAGTCTGAGGTAGACGAAGGCACTCGTATTATTGTTAATTTCGCTAAATAAAAGAATATGAATATATATATTATTGATGACCACACACTTTTCAGAAATGGCTTAATCGCCTTATTGGAATCAAAAGATATTTCGGCCAGTGCTGCTTCATCTCCAGAACAAGGCCTAGAAGAGCTCGCATCATTAGAAGTTGATATTATTCTTCTCGATTTACGGATGCCGCAGATGTCAGGTGTAGAGGTTTTGCAGATTCTAAAGGCACGCCAAACGATAGCGCCAGTTGTTATGTTAACAACAAGCACAGAAGAAAATGATTTACGTGATTGTCTTAAATACGGAGCGCAAGGCTACTTACTTAAAGACATGGATCCTGATGAGTTAGTTGATGCACTGGATGAAATCTCAAAAGGTTCAATTGTCGTAGCACAAGACATGACACATATCTTAGCCAAAGTTTTACGCAATGAACTAACCGATAGCGAGCCTTCATTTGAAGTCTTAACTAATCGAGAGAAGGAAGTAGCGTGCCAAGTATCGATAGGACATAGTAATAAAGTAATTGCTAGAGAATTAGGCATTTCAGACGGCACGGTCAAACTGCATGTTAAGTCAATATTAAAAAAACTATCCTTATCCTCTCGAGTAGAGGTTGCAGTCATGGTGACTGAGAAAGGCTGTTGTAAGTAAGGATTAGGTAATGGATCAATATCAACAGTTAGTTGAATCAGCATTAAAAACAGTGGACGAAATCTTTCCATGGGATCTAGAAGAAGAGATTAGCACCTCATCAGCGTTGATTCTATTGGATATAAGAGAGGCTCATGAGTTTAAGATGATGCATATTAAAAATTCACTACACATTCCTAGAGGAATACTCGAAGGAGCCTGTGTTTGGAATTATGACGACACCGTGCCAAAACTAGCCAAAGCAAGAGATCAAAATATCGTCATTATTTGTCGATCAGGCAATAGAAGCGTCCTAGCGGCGCAGACAATGCAACAGATGGGATTTGAAAATGTACGATCATTAAAGATGGGTATTAAAGGTTGGAACGATAATGACATGGAAATGATCGATGCTCAGCAAGATATTGTTGATCTTGATGAAGCAGATAAATGGCTTAACAAGGCGGTTTCAAAGGATAAATTAACCCCTAAAGAATTAATTTAAAAAATAATCAAAATAACGCTTGACCAACGAAAAAATCTTAGTATAATTCTGCG
>CAYYGB010000038.1:0-8252 GCA_964471285.1 uncultured Candidatus Thioglobus sp. | reverse complement strand
CGCCCACTTTATTAAGACAATAAAAAAGCCGCAGTTAGCGGCTTTTTTATTGTGCTTAAGATTAAGAATTACTTAATCTTAGCTTCTTTGTATATAACGTGCTGTCTTACTACAGGATCAAACTTTTTAACTTCAATCTTTTCTGGGTGAAGACGCTTGTTCTTAGTCGTTGTATAAAAATGGCCTGTTTTAGCCGATGATACTAATTTAATTTTTTCTCTCATAACTTACTCCTAAACCTTTTCGCCACGTGCGCGGATTTCTTTAAGCACTACTTCAATGCCTTTTTTGTCAACAATTCGCAAACCTTTAGCGGTTAGCTTTAGTTTAACAAAACGGTTTTCACCTTCCACCCAAAAACGGTGTGTATGAAGATTTGGATAAAAACGACGACGCGTTCTGTTGTTTGCGTGTGATACATTATTACCACTAATTGGGCGCTTACCAGTTACTTGACATATCTTGGCCATGACTCCACCTTTCGAAAATCTAAAAGAAACAAATTATACTTAAAATTATTTCACTTTCCAATCTAAATTATATAAAAATTATATTCACTTTTACCTTGATTAGCTGTATCATACCCCACTTCGGAGGGATGGCAGAGCGGCTGAATGCACTGGTCTTGAAAACCAGCAAGGATTAATCTCCTTCCAGGGTTCAAATCCCTGTCCCTCCACCATCTTAATTCTCTTATATCAGGGCTTTGAACTTTCAAGTCTTATATAGAAACAGCAAAAAATATTTAAAAATTTACCACCTATTCATGGTGGTTGATAATTTTAGCTAGAACCCTCTTCTATTTCTTAATTTTCAGATAGTGAAACAATACTTATATGTTTCATCTTCTAATGGATTTTTATAATTTATACTGTCATAAAAAGCTAGATTTAAATCAGTATCTTTTATTATTGTCTTTTTGGGCGGGGTCAGATGGAAACAATTCAATACACAATATCTGGCATGACCCAAGATGGCCAAAAATTTAGGCCAAGTGATTGGACTGAACGGTTAGTTTGCACCCAGCCTGAGCAATTAAAGCGCTATAGTGGGCATTTAAAAATTCGAAGAATCAATGGCATCAAATCCATTGTTTTTGATGACCAGCTAAAATATGCTTGTGCATTTACGTTTGAACGACTTGTGTCTTTTGCTAAAACCAATCACTTACTGATGACTGAAGAGGCAGTTAAAAGCTAGGCACCTTAATCAACATAAGGTCCATGCTGATAAATTGGCTGTTTGTGTGGAATGCCACTAGCAAACATAAACTCACTGCCCGTCTTAGCTTTAATCAATAAATCTCGCTCACTCTTAGAGTCTATAAACAATGCTTGAGCAGCATTAATCTCATGTTCACCAATAGTTAAATCACCTGAGATAACATAAATTATCGCATGTGACTCTTGGCCAAGGTTAAGCTGGAATTCGCCCTCTTTTTCAATATTAAAATGTCGATAGTTAATAACTGTATGTAATTTAATTGGCGACTCATCGCCAACTATAGTTCGATAATAACCACCTTGAAAACTTACAGTTGGCAAACTTTCCTCTAAGACCTTTTGATAGCTTGGCTCAATACTTTTTAAATGTTTAGGCAGATTGATCCACAACTGAACGCCCACACTTTGGCCTTTATCTGCTGGCATTTCTGAATGCACCATGCCACTGCCCGCACAAAAAATCTGAGCGCCACCTTTGTTCACAAATGAATCATTACCCAGGTTGTCCTGATGATGCATCCCGCCTTCTAGCATATAGGTAATCGCCTCAAAACCTCGATGAGGGTGATCGGGGAAGCCATGCCCAGCAGCAACATTAAAGTGATCCCATAATACGAAAGGGTCGAAATTCATTCGCCCTGAGATTGGAAATAAGCGATTAACAACAACGCCATCACCTTCAAATACTTCTTGCGCATCAACTTTATTTATCACTCTAAATCCTTATAAATAATCTATATGGTTTCAATATGCAACAATTGATTATGAGTCTTATAACTAAACGCCGTATTGATTACGATAATCTTCAATACTCTTAATGAGTGCCTTATCGTCACCTTGTTTTAGGTAGTCAATTAAATGACCTAGATTGATAATACTCAATACAGTAATTCCAAAATTTTCTTCCACTTCTTGAATGGCTGACTTATCACCCTTGCCTTTTTCTTGACGATCAACCGCCACAATAACGCCTTTAGCAGTAGCGCCATTCGCTGTAATAATATCCATCGCCTCACGAATCGCAGTACCAGCAGTAATAACATCGTCAATAATTAGTACGTTACCCTCTAACGCATGGCCAACAATATCGCCACCTTCACCGTGAGTTTTTGCCTCTTTACGATTAAAGCTATAAGGTACATTGATGCCGAATGAATCATTCAATGCCATAGCCGCTGCTGTTGCTAGTGGAATACCTTTGTAAGCTGGGCCAAATAAGACGTCAAAGTCTAGTTTGCTAACTTGAATGGCTTGTGCATAGAACTTGCCCAATCTTGATAAATGTTCACCTGTGTTAAAAGCGCCAGCATTAAAAAAGTAAGGGCTCACCCTTCCTGACTTAAGCGTAAATTCGCCGAACTTTAGTGCGCCAATTTCTAACATAAAATCTACAAAGTCTTTTTGATACTGTTCCATACATTCCTCTAAATCATTAAAATATTTCCAATGAATAGAATTATAACGGCTAATGTCAACGGCATTCGAGCAGCTGAACGAAAAGGTTTTTTTGCCTGGATGAAAACTCAGGATGCTGATGTTGTTTGCGTACAAGAGATTAAAGCCCAGGAAGATCAATTGGATGAGCGTTTTTATCCTGAAGACATTTATACCTATTACAAGCCAGCTGAGCGCAAAGGCTATAGCGGAACAGGCTTATATTGTAAACACAAGCCTGATCGCGTTATTTTTAGTCCTTGGGAAGATTTTGATTTTGAGGGGCGCTTTATTCAAGCCGACTTTGGCAAGCTAAGCGTTATCTCAATTTACATTCCATCAGGCTCAGCCAAAGAAGAGCGTCAAAAATATAAAACAGATTTTATGATTGAACGCTTTCTACCCTATTTACAAGCGCTCCAAGAAGATGGGCGTCAATATATTATTTGCGGCGATATTAACATCGTACACAAAGAGATTGATATCAAGAATTTTAAAGGCAACAAAAATCGTTCTGGCTGCCTGCCTGAAGAGCGCGACTATATGGAACAACTCTTTACTACAGAAAAATTTGTAGATGCATTTCGAGAGATTAATCAAGAAGCCAATCAATACACTTGGTGGTCAAACCGCGGACAGGCTTGGGCTAATAACACAGGTTGGCGTATCGATTATCAGATACTGAGTAACAATCTCAAAGGCAGTGTTAAAAGTGCCAGTGTGTATAAAGATGAGCGCTTTTCAGACCACTCACCTTTGATCATTGATTACGACTTATGAAGGTAGAAAACACCAAGAGTATTAGAAAAATTCAAAGCTTCGTCAAGCGCTCTGGCAGACTCACAGAGGGGCAAAAATACGGCCTCAAAGAACTCTGGCCTATCTTTGGCATAGACCCCAAAGCTGGCCAATTAATTAATTTTGATGTCGTATTTCAAAAACAACAACCTGTTTTTCTAGAAATTGGCTTTGGCAATGGAGACTCTTTGTTAGAGATGGCCATTAATGAGCCTCATCATAATTTTTTAGGCATTGAAGTTTATGAAGCTGGCGTTGGCAGATTGATCAACGAAGCTCATAAACATAATCTTGGCAATTTAAGAGTTTTGAAAGAAGATGCAGTGGAAATATTAAAAGATAACATTAGTGACGACAGCTTATCTGGGTTTCAGTTATATTTCGCAGACCCTTGGCATAAGAAAAAACACCATAAGCGCCGTATTGTTCAAACCGAATTTATGGATTTAATCTCGAAAAAACTGATTAACAAGGGTTTTGTCCATATGGCAACTGACTGGGAGAACTATGCTGAATATATGATGGAAGTGCTTGAGGCTCATCCACACTTTAAAAACACCCTTAACGCCCATACCTATTCATTAAGACCCGAGCGACGCCCAATTACTAAATTCGAAAGGCGTGGCGAGCGATTAGGACACGGCGTTTGGGATTTGCTTTTTACTAACGAGAAATAAAATGATTTTTCCTTTATTTGTAATAATAACCTTACTTGAAATCTATGTCATCGTTTCAGTTGGTGAATCTATTGGTGGTTTTTCTACGGTTTTGTTGGTGGTCATCACAGCACTCATTGGTTCAACTCTACTCAAACAACAAGGCTGGTCAACCATGGCCAAAGCTCAAAATGCCATAGCTAATGGCCAAACACCAGCATTTGAAATGCTAGAAGGTGTGGTGATACTGATCTCGGGTGTGCTGTTATTAACCCCTGGATTTATTACTGATACCGTTGGCCTATTAGGATTAATGCCTTTTTCTAGAGCTTATTTTATCGATAATTTATTAAAGAAAAATGCCCAGAAGATTTTTACAAAAAAAGGATCTTCTTTTGTCAATGACTCCCAAGCTCCAAAAGAATCAAGCACTAGGCAAAAAAATAAAACCCTTGAGGGTGAATTTTGGGAGGATTAAAAACCCTAAATCAGTGGCTTACTTGGCAAGAAAGTTGCCACACTCAGGAGATTGATCTAGGATTAGAGCGCATTCAAGGTGTTTACTTAAAACTGTTTCCTAATGGCGTACCCTTTACAACTATTACCGTTGCTGGCACTAATGGCAAAGGCTCAACTGTCGCTTTTATTGAAAGCGTTTATCTAAAGACTTCCTTTAAAGTTGCAAAATTTACGTCGCCTCATATTTTAAATTACAACGAGCGCTTTATAGTTGATGGGTCTCAAGCCACTGATCAACAAATTTGCGATGCATTTGAAGAAATTGAGCAAGTTAGAAATAACATATCATTAACTTATTTCGAATTTTCAACGTTAGCTGCACTACTTATCTTTGCCAAGCAAGAAGTTGATATTGCCATTTTAGAGGTAGGCCTTGGCGGTCGCCTAGATTCTACTAATGTTGTCAATACAGATATTGCTGTCATTACTAATATCGCTATCGATCATGTTGATTATTTGGGAGATACGCGTGAGCTTATTGGACATGAAAAATCAGGCATCATGCGCGCCAACATTCCTTGTGTTTGCGGTGATATTGATCCACCAAAGTCCTTGCAAAAACATGCTGATGCCATTGGTGCTTCGCTAGAATTTGTACAACAACCTTATACTGGAGCTTTGTCACTCAAAGGTGATCATCAGCAACAAAATGCTGGTTTGGCAACTTTATGTATCAAAAAATTAAACTATAAATTTGCCGTAGATGATGCAACAATCCGCCAAGGCCTTGAGTCTGCTCAACTTGAGGGGCGCTTTCAAGTTAAGCAGATTGGCAATAAATGCGTGATTTTTGATGTTGCACATAATGAAGCTGCTGTTCATGTTTTGGCGCAAGAACTGGCTAAAGACAAACAACCGACACTGGCCATATTTTCAGCCCTTAAGGATAAAAATATCATTCGTATGATTGGTGCCATCTCACCCAATATTGATGAGTGGCTGTTAGTGCCTCTTGACGTTCATCGAGCAGCTGACATGAATTTCTTAATAGATCAATTCCCACTTAAGGCGGCTATTCAAGCTTCTGACAGTATGGATTTAGCTATTGACCAAGCGCTAAAACAGCACTCTTATCAGCGTATTGTCATTTTTGGCTCTTTTCATGTAGTGGCAGATGCATTAAAAGTACTTAAGTGATGCTTGATTAGAAAACCTTGTAAAATTAGCGCACATAACAAAACGTTCTCTGGAGAGAGTTGATGAATGAGTTTTTTGTAAATACCTGGAATACAATTAGTTTACTGGCTTGGTCTGATTGGGTAACTGTGGTTATTTTAATCGCATTCCTAGTATTAGGCTTTAAGCGAGGCATGGCAAAAGAGTTGATCAACTTTGCTTTTTTATTGCTTGCTATTGTTCTTGCGTGGATGTTTTACCAACCCCTAGCGGTTAGTGATGTAGTTACTTGGCTACTACTTTCTCATCAATCACATATGGCCATTGCTTTTGGTGTTATTTTTATTGGTGTCTTGCTAATCAAAAAAGCTGTTTATAAGCTCACTGATATCTCATCTCAAATCAGTAACCCATGCGCCTTAAACAAGCTCTTTGCCTATTTTGTATTTTTGAGTGCTGCTGCGATTATCAGTTGGTACTATTTAGATATTATTGCCAATTTAGGCATCATGGAAATTGTGGTCACAAATGATTCGATGCGAATTGGTTTATCTTTTGCGCTAACTTTTGCTATTATTATTGGCGTATGTGCCAGCATTTCTAATATGTTGAACATCTCGATTGATTCATCAAAACCTTGCACATTATCAACTTTCTTCAAAAAAATTCTCGATGCACTTCATTCTCTTGATCGAATCCTAAATGCTAAAAATATTAACAGCAATAGTAATAATTTCGGCGGACTACTGATTGGTCTAGTCAAAGGAAGTTTGGCGATTTTAATTATGGTACTGGTATTTCAAAGTATCGACAGCGTCTCTCAACAACATTTCTGGATTGAAGCAAACGGCGCATTAAGAACCTTCCAAGATGTCGCCTCAGACATCAAACCTGCTTTGTCAGAATATCTTCTATTTATCGAAAACGAATAAGGAAAACTCTTATGTGCGGCATTGTTGGCATTCTATCCACTACTAAAAAAGACACGGCTGTCTATATTTATGACGCCTTAACCATTCTTCAGCATCGAGGTCAAGATGCTGCAGGTATTGTCACCGCCCACAAAGGCCGATTCTACATGCGAAAGTCTAATGGCTTGGTAAAAAACGCCTTTAGAACTGAGCACATGTCTTCTTTACTAGGTGACATGGGTATTGGTCATGTGCGCTACCCAACAGCGGGTAGTTCAAGTGGTGCAGAAGCACAACCTTTTTATGTCAACTCTCCTTATGGTATTGCCTTTGCTCATAATGGTAACTTAACCAATACCAAAGAACTGGCCAAAGAATTATTTAAACAAGATCGAAGACATATTAACACCAATTCTGATTCTGAAATTTTGCTCAATGTGTTTGCCAGTGAGCTGGCCAAACAACAAAAACAGCATATTAACGAGCATGATATTTTTGCTTCAGTCAAGCAAGTGCATAAGCGCGTTCGTGGCGCTTACGCTACCATTGGCATTATTCCAGGGTTTGGTATTTTCGGCTTTAGAGATCCAAATGGCATTCGTCCACTTATTCTTGGAAAGCGCACAACCCAAGGTGGCACCAAGTATATGCTTGCCTCTGAAAGTGTTGCCTTAACCGCTCTTGGCTATGAAATAACTCAAGATGTTAAGCCTGGTGAAGCGGTTGTGATTGATCGCAAGGGTAATATATTTGTACAACAATGTGCAGAACAGCCAAAATATTCACCTTGTATTTTTGAGTTTGTCTACTTTGCTAGACCTGATTCAGTTATTGATGATATCTCTGTGTACAAAACCAGACTTAGAATGGGCGAGCGCTTAGCAGCCAAAATTCACAAAGAGTGGGGTGATGAAAAAATTGATGTCGTAATCCCTATTCCTGATACCTCTCGCGTATCGGCTCTTCAATTGGCTAATGAGCTAGATATAAAGTATTCAGAAGGGTTAATTAAAAACCGCTACATTGCTCGCACTTTCATTATGCCCGGACAAAAATTACGCAAAAAATCTGTTAGGCAGAAACTTAGCGCTATTGGGCTTGAGTTTAAAGGTAAGAATGTACTACTAGTAGATGACTCTATTGTTAGAGGCACAACCAGTGAGCAAATTGTCAAAATGGCTAGAGATGCTGGCGCTAAAAAAGTCTTCTTTGCTTCAGCTGCACCTGCCGTTCGTTATCCTAATGTTTACGGTATCGACATGGCCAGTGAAAAAGAATTTGTCGCCCACAATAAAACCACTGAAGAAGTATGTCAAACCATTGGTGCTGATCGATTAATTTACCAAGATTTAGATGATTTAATTTGGTGTGTTCAGCAAGGTAATAAAGAAATCACCGAGTTTGATTGCTCTTGTTTTGATGGTAAATATGTCACGGGTGATATTAATAAAAAATACCTAGATGAGATTGAAGCTGTGAGAGCAGACTCTGTTAAAGAAGAGAACAACACCAACGAAAGCTCTGAACTCATCTGCAATGATGTAGAATAAACTATATTTGTTAATTTTTTAAATTCAATGACAACTCTAAATTTC